>QHXL01000154.1:0-5753 GCA_003222935.1 Acidobacteriota bacterium | reverse complement strand
CCGCCTTTTTCCGATGTTTCACCACGCATCGCGTTGTAGACGTTCGGGACCTGGACCACTTCCTCGACGTCGAGATACGAGTGGAAGATTGGATGACTCAAAGGCAAATCCTTTATTTCGTATTCCGGCAGGATCTTATGAAACTGTTCCTGAACATTTTCCCATTCATACTCACCCCAGAAGTCGTCGAGAAAAATGAAGCCGCCGCGCGCGATGTACTCGCGTAGACGCAGTGCTTGTTCGTCAGTGAGCTCCATGAAACCTGGTTCGACGACGTAGAGAATTGGATAGTCGTAAATCCTCTCGTCCATGATCTCAATGGCTTCGGGTCGGGGAGCAATCTTCAAATTTGTGCCGGCCCATTCACGCAGTCCCACGATGAAGTTGTTGTCTGCCTCCGGGTAATCGGTGGTCCAGGTACCGCCGCCGTAGCCGTAACCACCTCGCCGGCCGTAGCCTCTCGAAGGAGATTCGTAGATCGTGCGCACGAAAGTGTATTCACCGAAAGACGCGCCTGAAGTTTGTTGCGATGATTCAGAGCGGCGCCGTTGACGGAAGTCCTCAAACGAACGCTGGCCCATGATTGGAATGAGCACCAATGCGAGTAGTACTGACGGTAAGAAGTATCGCTTGAAAAACATAATCTTCGTGCCGGGGGCGCAGGCGTCCCCGCCTGCGACGTCGCTAAAAGTTCGATCGGGCCAACTGCTTTACCGGCACGCGGGGACGCGTGCGGTCCCAGCAGCAAGATCTACTGTTTCTGTCGGGAACCTGAGAGGCGTCGGTAATATTCCTCGACCGCTTTCCGGTATTTCTCGGGCGCCGCGCCTTCATCTCGCAGGCGCAGGTTCGTTCGCCCACTCTGAGCTTGAATCTGTCGACTCAGCTCCAACTCGAGTTGACGTAAAGGCTCGATGACATCTGACTTCAAGAGCGAGGCCGTCGCTGCGTTCCCTTCCATGCGACCGTCAGCAAGTTGTTTCAAACGATCGATCACTTCATCGAGCTGACGTCCAGCGCCAGTAGAAGTGCCACCCCATTCACGTCGTAAGTCCTGAGCCTCGCGTAAACGCTCGCGAACCTCTGACGGAAGTTGGCGCCCGTCGCCCCAACTGTCGCCACCCATTTGCCCAAAAGGATCCGTTCCGGTGCGTTGTCGATCACCAGACGACTGTCCACCGTTTGGCGATCCACCGCCACCCTGCTGCCCTTGCTGACCACTTTGACCTTGTTGTCCCTGCTGGCCTTGCTGACCACTTTGACCCTGCTGGCCTTGCTGACCACTTTGACCCTGCTGTCCTTGTTGACCACGTTGTCCCTGCTGACCTTGTTGCCCCTGCTGCTGCCCCTGCCCCTGCCCTTGCTGCCCCTGCTGTTCTCCCTTGCGACGGCTATTCTCATCGAGACGACGTCTTAACGAGTCGAGGTTGTCGGCCAACTGTCGAGTTCGATCGAGATTCTCTTCAGCAGTCGATCCATTTCCTGCACGGGCACTCTGCTCCGCCGACTGCAAGCGTTCAGATATCCCATTCAAACTGCGCTCGATCCCACGTTCATCTGACTTGTTGCCGCCACCCTGTTGACCCCCGGTCTGGTTGGGCTTTCCTTCCCGGATACGCTCCGCCAAACGCTCGCGCCCGATGGCATCTGCGGCCTCTTTCATCTGACGCGCGGCCCGTTGCTGTCCTTGCCCTGAACCCATTGCCCGTGCCGACTGTTCGATGTCTTGCTGCAAACCGTTGACACTATCGGCGAGTGCATCTTTTCTTTCTGCCAGTTGCTCACGTGTGTGTTTCGAGTTTTCATCCTGCGCACTTTGACCGCCGCGTCGTTGGAGGTTTTCCATGTCCTTCGCAATCTCACGCTGGCGAGAAGCTGCTTGTGCCGCCCGTTGACGAAGATCGCCGATTTGCTGTTGGCGCCCGGAAGATCCTTGCTGACCACTCTGCCGACCTGACTGTCCACTGTTCTGTTGCAGGCGATCCTGTGCCTGGCGCAATTTATCCAGCGCACGTTCCTGTTGCGAGATGGATTCGTTTGGATTGTTGCGCGATGACGCCTGCGCCTTCTGCATTTCATCCGCTGTTTGATTCAGCTGACGACTAAGCTCCTGCATCTGCGCGTCGCGGCGTTCACGCGACAACCGTTCGAGTTCTCGCGCCGCCTTGCGCGTTTCTTCTATTAGCTCCTGTTGCTCACGTTGATTTCCGCTACTCGATCCGTTTGCCGCTTGACCTGACCTCCGACGTTGCTCATCGAGAGCTTGTTGTTGACGTCGGGCAAGTTCTTCGAGACGGCGTTCGGCTTCCGACTTTTCCTGCTGAGCCTGTTGCTGCTGACCTCGCTGAACAGTCTCATACTGGTTCTTCATCTTATCGAGCTCGAGCTCGAACAAGCCTGCAAGTTCCTGCTGCTGTCGCTCGCCACCACCGCCACCACCGCTACTGTTCTGATTACCAAAAGCGACTTGCACTTCGCGGAAAAGCGCATCGGCCGAGAGCAAGGCCTGCAAAGCGCGTTGCTCCGCAGGGAGTGCTTCGCGTCCTGCCTCTTTACGCAGTGGAGGAGGTGCCTGCTCCATCTCCTTCGTCGCCTTCATTAACTTCTCGGCAATCTCGACCATCTGCTTCTGGGCCTCGCCGCCAAGCCGGCGCCCCATGCGATCGAGAAACTCCATCGTGTCTGTGCGAAGTTTTTCCTGGCCTGCGGCGACAGCTTCGTAGCCGTCTTTACGTTCCTGAGCCGTGTACTTATCACCTTCGCGAATTAAACGATGTGTCGCAGCAATCAGATCTTTCTGTCGCCGCGAAAGAGCATTTTGATCCTGGTCACCACCTTCGCCGCCACCCTGTCCACCCTGTTGCTGCGCTTGCTTGTATTCCATTTCGAAGGGCTTAACTTCGATGAAATAGATATCGCTCGTCGATTCGTTACTCGCGTCGCGTGCCTTTGCGTAGTAAGAAATGAAATCGCCCGGTTTGAGTTTGTACTCCTCTAAAAAGAAGGTGTAGGCGCCGCTCAGGTTGCGAGCGGATTCTCGAGCCAGCTGTTGCAGATTAACTGTCTTCTCCTCGCCCCCATTTACAGTGAAGTGCAGATCCATTGAGACGACGCCGTAATCGTCTTCGGCCCTGGCCTGGGTAAAGACCTCTTCAAGGTTCGTTGCTTTCTTATCGCGACCAGGTTTGTCGAACGAGACGGTAGGAGGGCGGTCCTCCAGCACCGTTACATCGTATTCGTTCGAACCTCGATAGGTTTCCCCGTCAGTGCTGACAAGTTCGATGTAGTAACTCGAATCGCCTGAAACGGTTAACTCGCCAACAAAGTCTGGGCCCACCGCCCGCATTTCGCTTTTCTTTCCGTCGGGAAAGACAATTCGCGCCGAGCGCACTTTGCCGGAAAGTTTCGCGGTGATAGTGGCAGTGGTTCCTTTTAAGGCTGCGATGTCGCCACCGTCTTCAACTAACTTGGTGGGCAGATTCGAAAAGACCGGAAAGTTCAACGACAGATCGAGTTGCTTTACAAAGGGAAGATCCACGACGTTGAGTTTGAAGACGTCGGAGCGGATGGCGTTCGACTCGACGAAGTACTCCATCGAGTCCTGGATATTGAAGACTGAAAAACGAAAGTCGCTCTTAGCCTTCGCCGCTTCCATCAGCTGCCCCTGCCAGTCGTCTTTTGAACCGATTGGTCGGGAATAGACCGTGACAGCTTGCGAGTCGAAGTTAACCAGCGTCGCGAGGATGTCCTGGTCGGAACCTTTTGGAACACGAGCAGTACCGGGCTTTACCTTGATGCTCATCGCGTTTGGCGACGCGGCAAAGGTTGTCGGAGTGACGAGTTGTGCTACCCCTTCTGAAATCTCACGTGGTCCCCACTTCAACACGGCAGCGAAGATCAACAAACTTGCCAGCGCACCAGCTGCGTAGGTCAAGAGACGCGAACGACGAATCACTTCGCCGAGATTCACATTTGCCGAGGCATTGTTCGCATCAGCGTGAAGTCGATTGATGATGGCGGGAGAAATAGTGTGCTGATCTTCCTGGGAATACTCGACGGCCGTAACAAGTCGATCGTCACTACCCGGCGTGCGTTCTTCGATCAAGCGCGCCAGGCGAGCGTCGCTAATTTGTTTGAGCAGTGGATGGACGAAGGCAAAGTAGATAGTGGCCAGGCACGTTAAGAGCGCACCAACGCGCAAAACGATAATTGCGAGATTGTTGGTGCGAAATCGATGCGCGGCCCAGCCGGTGAGCAGTAAGACGCCAGCAATGACGCAGAGGCATATTGCAACGCCTCTTAGACAGAGCAGTAATTGACGTCGTCGTCTGGTACGACGGAGGAGGTCTTGCAGGACAGTCGTTTCAGGGCTCATGGATCACTCCCTTAATTGTCCGATACCAAATGTCCAATTCTCATGTCCAATTCTCAATGTCCGATAAACTTCAGTTTGTCGTGCCTGGGCTAAAGAATCTCTTACAGTTTAGCAGTCCTCTGAATGAAGGCACGACAAACTGAAGTTTATCGGACATTGAGAATTGGACATTAAGAATCGGACATTTATCCAACCATTTTAACCATTTTGGTGCGTCGAGCCAGTATCGACTCCGTCAACAACAATAACAACGCGACCAACAGTAGCGACCACCAGACTTTCTGGCGTCCCTCAACTTCTTCACCACTTAAACTTACGAACTGTCCAAAGTCCAACTTGGTGAAATCACCTTCTGCGCCATCAATATCCACGGCAGCAAAGTCAGGCTGTGTGCTGTAACGCAGACGATAAAAACCGGGTTCGCGTCCGGTGACCAGCAGATCACCGTCTGGCGTAAGTCGATTCTCCGAGAGCCTGGTGCCTCCGGGAGTGTCGACCGCTGGTGGTGCGCCTTGCGAATCCTTGCCGACCGTAAACGTTTGGCCCATTCCGTACCAGGCACTCTCTTCACGCGAACCGGCGTACCGCACAATCTGATGGACAAAGGGCAAATAGAGCGGCGTTAACGGTAGGTCGTTCCAACTTGGCCCAAGTGAAGAAGTAAACAGCAAAACCCGACCTTTTCCTGTCGAAGACTCGACCAGTGCCGGACTGCCATCTTCAAAACGAGCCAGGACACTCGCAGCTGCTACCGGTTGGGATCTGAAGTAACCAATCACATGCGCCGCAAGTCGACCACTCTGTTGAAAGACTTCGAAGATCGGATGATCAAACTTCACATCGCTGATTGCGATACTTTCGCCTGTTCCCGTCTGGACTGACTCGGTGAGTGTTGCCGGTAGTATTGGCTGAAGTGAACTGTTAAAGCTCGAAGCTTCGGTACGTGGACCAGTAGCGATAATTAATTGACCGCCGGCCTGGACAAACTTCGTCAAACTCGCGGCGAGTGCCGGAGCGACAGCGCCAGCGTCGTTCATGATTACCAGCGAGTATTCCGCGATGCTGGTCGGATCGACAGCGCCCGAAGTCTTCAATACAAAATTGAACGGTAGATCGTCGTTTGTAGTTAACGCACTCTGTAGATGCAGGCTGTCGCTCCGTCCGCGTGTCGAGCTTTCGATGATGAGTGCTTTGGCGGGTGTCTGGCGTCGCAGCGTGAAGAAAAACTGATTGTCGTGCTCGAAATCGCCGGAGTTGATCTTGATCGCGCAACGGTTGGCCCCGTCGTTGAGATTGAATCCGGTGAACTCGATGACCTTTGAGTCGCGGCTATTCAAACTCACTTCACGTTTCTCGACAGTTTGATCGTTGATTTGAA
>QHXL01000528.1 GCA_003222935.1 Acidobacteriota bacterium | reverse complement strand
TTTTTAGGTAGCTCCTTGTGGTTTATGTCGGATCTATCGATTGGACTAAGTACTTATATTCCCGAAACTCCTGCCAATAGCCTAGACACTCTCGGACTCTACGACCTTGGTCTTTACTTCCTCGCTATCGGGTTCTTGAATCTTTAAGCCTCTTGCAAAAGTCAGGACCAGCGGAAAAGGGTTCAAATTCAGTACAAGTAAGGAAGGGCGGTTTACCCCCGCCGGCCTAATTAAGAGTTACTTCGAGTTGTCTCTAGCCAGACCAGCGGTGGTAAACCGCCCTTCCTTACTTGTACTATTTGGCAAGACTCTTTTTAGTATGAAACCATCATCCCAACTCTGCGAGTGCATGGAGCGCGGCAAATCTTTCTTGTTGAGTCGGCGCCAGGAGAAGTGCCTGAACCGGATCTTGCAGCGCGGCTTTTAGATAATCATTGGCCCGTTGTTCGCGTGTTGCGCTACCAATGTTTTTGATAATTGCATATTCGACCCTGGGTGTCGCAAGGTCCACGATAATCGTCGACCCGCCGCGAAACGTTTGTGGCTCTGCTATTCCTTCGATCTCGATTGAACGCGATTGGGTCAACACTACGACGACCTGTGGAGTGTAATTTCCGTCTGGTCCAATTCGATTTGAACGACGTAGCGCGTGCACTTCGAATGTAGCCGAAGGATCCAGTCCAAGTTTCGAAGCAAAACCCGGCGTCTCTTCAAAGATCTCCTTCAGTGCCTCGTGTAAGACGAACCGTTGCGCGCGCGTACGCTTGAAGAGCTTCTCCCGGTCTGTGATGTAAAAACAGGCATCGGCATACTGCTTCAACTTCTTAATAATCTGTTTATAAGGTGCCGGCGTGTTTTTCAGATCCAAACCCTCCCAGCGCAACGTATCGACCGAAAGCGTGTCGAGGTCTCTCGGATAAATCCCTCGTTTACGGAACGCTTCAATAAACGCCACGCGGTAGTTGTAACGATCGTCACTGACCAGATCAGCGTCAGCGGTGATAATGCCGCGCAGATACTCACCGAAAGTAATGTCTACAGGCGGAATGTAGTCGAGCGCGCGGATGCACATGTTCAAAACGTGACCCGCAGACTTGGCTGCTTCGCCTGCCAGTCGCTTTACCAGATCGGGATGGATTGCGCCGGCAGGCAGGAGTCCTGTTCCGCCGGTGTAGATCCGTAGCAGGTCTTCGGTGCGTCTTTCATAGATCGCGATAAAGGCATCAAACACTGCAGCAACCAGGATTGCACCGCGCGCGTGTGGCGTCATTACAGTTTGATAGTTGGTGGGATCAGGTTTCAGCGGAACCCAGCCACCGTCAGCATTAAGACTGCCGATAGCATTTCGCAACGCACCGCGTTTCCCGGTGGCATGTCCGAACTGGAGTGCAAGGCTCCCAAGAATCGACTCAGCCTTAAGATTTCCTCGAGTACGGCCGATCTCGTTTTCGAGAATCTCCGGGATGGTAAAGTGCTGCATTAGAGCGACAATGTCTGCAAATGCTTCGTGCAAGGCGAGCACATCCGGATTGGATGCTTCGTTAAAGCGGCGATGCATGCCGTCGAGAATCGCGTGTGTCGTTTCGTGGGCCACAATGTCGTGCGACAAGCAGGCGTAGACTTTACTCCCCGGAACGTGATTGCCCGGATCATTGGCCGCTGCTTCGAAGTATCCAAACAGCAGCGCGATATCCTGCGGGCTGTAAAAAGCATTAGCCTGGCGGAGTGCGTGAGGACGGATCTCTAAGCGACGCGCAAACTGTCCGTCATCAAACTTATCTATTGGATTTATACGTGGTCGCCAAAGTACGGGGCGTCCGAGTGCGCGCTCGAAGTGTTCGATTGTTTTCATCGCCACTCCGTAAACCATCTGCTGGTGAAAACCAGCGTTTCCTTCCGATGGTTTCCAACCGTCCTGGGCCAGCAAGCCTGGATCGTTGAGATCTACCGGATCGTAAGCTTTTCCAGAAGCATCAACATCCTTCACTTCCAGGTATTCGCCCTTTGGTCCTTTTTCCAGCGGTTCCCAACGTACCTTGAGAGTTATTTCGTTCATTCCTGCCGTCGCGAGATTCGTGGAAAGACTCGGATCAACCGCATAGGCACGGATGCGACGATAAGGTGGACTTGATGGAGTTACTGTTCCACTGCATGCCGCCGGGGCTGCTTTCACAACTTCCTTCGGAGCACCTTGTACAGAAGTTCCAAACACCAACGTATAACGCGACGCGACGTGTTTTCTCAGCGCAAGGGATGCCTGATCGTCATGCATCAACGCTTCCATAAACTTCCGCAGGTTCTCTTTGGGCACAGGGGCGCCGGACTCCGGATCGGGAACTGCTTCCTGCAAGTTTTTGTTCATGAGCCATCGTTGCGAAAGCTCAAGATCAAACATGCTTTCGCGTGGCGGCGGATCAGCAACGCCCAAGCCCGTCAAAACACGAAACACGGCGAAGCGGTCATTGTCCGCAGGAGTCTTGGGAAGATTGAATACCGGCGAAACCGAA
>QHXL01000153.1:16439-21183 GCA_003222935.1 Acidobacteriota bacterium | reverse complement strand
CGCGTCATTGCACAAGGCGATCATATGCCTGTTCACCTTGGCTCAATGCCGATGGCAGTGGCCGCTGCATTACGCGAGATCAATCTCGCACCCGGCGACGTGGTAGCACTCAATGATCCATTTGCAGGCGGAACACATTTGCCCGACGTGACTCTGGTTGAGGGCGTGTTTCTGCAGGTTGACGGGGCGACGGGGCCCCATCGGGCTTTCGCCAAAAGTCCCCTTTTCTACGTTGCCAATCGCGCACATCACGCGGATATCGGTGGAGCGACTCCCGGATCGATGGGGCTGGCGACAGACATTTATGGCGAGGGAATTCGGATTCCACCAATTCGGATCGTTCGCAGCGGTGTGCTTGATGCCGACACAATGCGTCTGTTGCTGGCGAACGTGCGAGGCAACACTGAACGACGTGGAGACTTCGACGCCCAGATAGGTTCCCTCAAGACTGGCGCTACACGTTTGCTCGAGATCGTTGAACGTAGAGGCATCAAGGAGACACTCGAGTACTCGGATCAGCTGATCAACTACTCTGCGCGACTGATGCGCCACACGATCGGTACGATCCCCGAAGGAGTGTATGAGGCGGAAGACGCGCTAGACGACGACGGGATTACGGACGCTCCGGTCCGTATCGTCGTTCGCATAACTATTCGTGGTGAAGGGGCAGTCATAGATTTTCATGGAAGTTCGGCTCAGGTCACTGGCGCGATCAACGCCGTCGAAGCGATAACGGTTTCCGCCGTGTCTTATGTATTTCGCTGTCTTGTTCCCGGTGAGGTTCCCGCGAGTGCCGGGTTGATGGAGCCGATCAGGGTGATTGCTCCGGCTGGCACCGTAGTCAATGCGAATCCACCTGCGTCAGTTGCCGGGGGAAACGTCGAAACATCGCAACGCATTGTCGACGTCTTGTTCAAAGCGTTGGCCCAGGCGATTCCAGACCGTATCCCCGCAGCAAGCCAGGGCACGATGAACAATCTAACCATAGGTGGTATCGACTCACGCACCGGCGAAGAGTTTTCCTACTACGAAACGATCGCGGGTGGCACGGGTGCTCGCCCGAGTGCTGACGGAATGAGCGGCGTCCATACACACATGACCAACAGCTTGAACACACCAGCCGAAGCCCTCGAGTATGCGTATCCGTTACGCGTGCGCGAGTATCGATTGCGGCAGGACTCTGGTGGTAAAGGTAAACATCGAGGCGGCGACGGTGTGGTCCGTGAAATCGAAACGCTTGTTCCTTCCCTAATGTCGTTGTTGGCAGATCGACGAAAGCGTGGTCCTTACGGTCTTGAGAGTGGGGACGATGGCAAACCTGGAACTAACGAGATAATTCGTGGTGGCCGCGCGCGTAAGATCGCCGCGAAGAGCTCACATAAGTTAGAGGCAGGCGATCGCATTCGCATCGAAACTCCCGGCGGCGGTGGCTGGGGAAAATTGGCCGCAGATAAACGGAGATGAAACAGATCAGAAAGGTAGTTAGAAAAGTGACTCTATTTTCTTCTGCTGGTCTGCGATCATCTGCGAAAATCTGCGGCTGGATTTTTAAGTAGTTAGGCGGCGGTAGATGCCTGGGAGGCGTTCGGGAAGCGTCAGGACGTCGTCGATGATTGTGTAGCCAATCTCACCATACAAGTCCTTCAACTCAGCCTCTGACTCACGATCAATGGTTATGCAAAACGGAGTGATGCCTTCAGTTTTCGCCTGGCGCAGTGCTTCGCGCGTATCTTCACGGGCGTAGCGCGCATCGCCATAGTCGTGGTCGTAGGGTCGACCATCCGAAAGCACAATCAACAAGCGGGTTCGCGCGTCTTGTTTAGCGAGTTTCGCGGTGGCGTGTCGGATAGCAGCGCCGAGCCGGGTGTTGTTCTGATAGTTGATGCCGCCGATTCTGCGCTTTACCTCGTCAGAATACTTCTCGTCGAAATCTTTCACCACGTAAAACTTAACGTTGCGCCGGCCCTCGGAAGTGAACCCGTTAATTGCATAGACGTCCCCGACTGCCTCCAACGCCTCGCTCATTAATACCAGCCCTTCTTTTTCGATCTCAATGATCCGACGGCCAGGTCGCGTGTAGGGCTGGAGCGGGTGACGACCGATAGTCCGGGCCGTTGACGAGGATTGGTCCAAAAGGAATGAGACAGCAACATCACGACGTCGGCGGAGTCGCTTTGTGTAGATACGTTCCGACTGCTGACCATCGGCGCGTCGATCAATCACGTAATCAATCACCGCGTTCAGATCGAACTCTTCACCGTCGACTTCATTTGTCACACGAGTCAGATTCTCCGGCTTCATCAACTGGAACTGATGACGGATCGATGAGATCACACCCTTGTGACGTTCCTTCGTTTGATCGACGAAGTTCTGATCACCGTGTTTGACCCGCTTCTCAACCACGCGACACCAGCCGAGCCGGTGATCCGTTAACTCGCGATCCCATTCATCGTAGTTGTAGGCCACTTCACCTTCAGCTAAATCTTGTTCAGCAGCTTCATTTTCAGACCAGGCTTCGGCACCAACCATCTCATCAGGTTCGCCTTCGTTTGACGGATCGTTCCAGGCATTGAACAACTCGCGTGCGTCCTTACGCTGCGGTCTTTGTTGCGCCTGGCGTTGTTTCATTTTTTCCGCGGCAGAATCGTCTTCCTCATCGGTCTCGGCTTTGTCTTCCGGCACTTCAATTTGCTGGATTGAGTCGTCGGTCGGAACGCTCGACTGAAATAGATCGTAAACGCGTTGCGTCGCTATCAATGTGTCAGCCACTGTCGAAGTTGGCTGCGAGAGATATTCCAAGACAATAGTTTCAAGCTCTGAAACGACCTGGCGGTAGTATTCCCTCGAATCGTCGCGCGCGCCGCCAAGCACTGTGACCTGAAACAGTAGTTCAAAAGGAACGAGCGTAATCGGCATCTCCTGAATTCGCGGTCGAGTACGAGCGAGGCGTTCGCGAACCAGGTCCAGGTCACGACGCAGTCCTCTATATCGGAAACGAAGTTGCCGATCGATGCGGCCATTCTCGAGCGTTCCAAATACTCGACGAGCGAGTTGCGGTAATGGAAACAACCCGAGCACCTCTTTGTATCCGATGGCCTCGTAGGAAACGGCCTTGGCTGTTGGTTCGACGTTTACCGGATCGACCATTTCATCCGGCAGTGCAAACGCGTCGAGAGCGTTAATGTTTTCAGGTGAGTAAGTTTCGCTGATCGACCGATGAGCCGCGGCAAGTAACTCGCCAACCTGGTAAGTTCCAAACTCAATCTGCGCTGCTGCATGAGCTGCCAGCACTTTGTACAGACGGAAATCGAGCTCATCATCACCAAACTCGTTTACAAGTGACGGCAGGTGAATCGTTCTTCCGTCTCCTATCCTCGACTCATCGGGAACGGCAGCGAGCGGTACGATGTCAACTTCACGTCCGGTTAACGCTTCAATGTACAAACGCAGCAGGTGCTGTACGGCATCGAGTGGTAATCCGATCGTGCCAGTATGCAAGGCGTCATGACTGCCACGCGTCTCGAGCGAGAAGTAGCTTCGGCGTGCTCGAGCATCGGGACGGACTGACGATAGACCGCGCTTGGCCCAGGCTTCGAATTGTTCGATGGAAACCCTTTGTAATGCTCGTCCGCTAGAGCGAAAACAGGCGAGTGCCGCTTCGCCATCGATTTCGGCTATCTCCCTGGTAAGCGCCAACACTCGACGCGACAGGTTAATCGCTTCATCACGATTACTCTCGGTATTCAGTAAACGAAAGAAGCGCGGACTACTTCGGATAAAGGCTACTAAACTCGCGTTGCCATGTTTGGCGACGACCCACAGGAGATCAATCCAATCGTCGAATACCTCGGGCGCGCGGCGTAGAAGTTCACCGCCTGACAGTAGGACGTGAAGGGCCGCGCCGCCACCGCGTTCGAGAAACTCACCTGAACGCTCAACCAGGCGAATCGCGTCGGCCGAATTAAGTTGGGCGAGAGCAGTGGGAAGTGCCGACCAGGCGTCTGAAGCGATGCCACCTGCGCGTGCGGCAAATTCTCCGGCGAGTTCCAGTGCTTTGGAACTGACGTTCTTGTCGTCGAACCCTTTTAGCGTCAGTGCAACGTCAGCACTGTTTTTCAAAAACTCAGCACTGTGTTTTGCGGAACGACGGGATATTTCAGTGGCGATCGCCAGGATGGATCTAAACAGCACCTCGTCGTGGACAGCTTTGACGATGGGCGGAATGAGATGAAGGGATTCGCGTCCGACGGCAGTCGACAGCGTCATCTGCCGGAAATGCGCGCGGAACTTCTCGATAGTCTTCGATGCCTGTTGCAAAAAACGCGACCGCAGATTCGTAATCGCCCATTGCCAGGCGCCGTCCGAGTTCGCCCCACGACTTCAATTCTGTTGCTAACAGAACTTGAGATGCGGCGGGAACTGCACGCAAGAATTCGATTCCTGCTCGCAGTGAAATGCTGGCAATTGCTGCGCTGGTTTCTAAAGCGGCGGCGGCTTGATCGAGTGGCAGCCCGGCGAGTTTGCGAGTGAGTTCGAGGAACGACTGTCGCTCCGCAGATTGAGGTGGATTCTCCTCATTTGATCCGGGCTGTTGCTGTTCTAGTTCAGGCTCTACCATTTTGAATCTCTGTGTTTGCTCTGCGTCTCGGTGTCTCTGTGGTGAAAAAGGGCTGAAGTGAGTTTAACCGCAGAGGCACAGAGACACAGAGAAAGCACGGAGAAAATGCAACTTGGGATACTAAAT
>QHXL01000153.1:14504-16429 GCA_003222935.1 Acidobacteriota bacterium | reverse complement strand
TACTTCGTTGCAGCTCTCGGTCGTCGGTGATAGGTGAGCACATCGCGACATCCGCAGCGTCAACGGGTGGAATTCCTAGTGCGATCAGCTGCGCCGCGTAGATCAAAAGGCGAGTTGAGACGCCTTCTTCCAGCCCGTGACCACGAAGGTTTCTGACCTTCTGTCCTATTAGTACGAGGTCGCGCGCGGTTCCTTCATCGACGCCACCCTCACGCGCAACGATCTCGGCTTCCATCTCCGGTGGTGGATAATCAAACTCGACTGCGACGAAACGTTGCCGGGTCGATTGCTTCAAATCTTTCAAGATCGACTGATAGCCAGGGTTGTAAGAGACCACGAGCATGAAGTCTGTCGGCGCTTCGACAATCGTTCCGAGTTTCTCAATAGGCAGCCGCCGGCGATGATCTGTCAGTGGGTGAATGATTACCACAGTGTCTTTGCGAGCTTCGACGATTTCGTCGAGATAGCAGATTGCACCGTTACGCACCGCTGACGTTAGCGGACCGTCGTGCCAAACCGTCTCATCTCCCTCAAGCAAAAATCGACCGACGAGGTCAGTTGACGACAGGTCTTCGTGACAGGCGACGGTAATCAGTGGACGCTCGAGTCGCCACGCCATGTGTTCGACAAAACGAGTCTTTCCGCATCCGGTCGGGCCTTTGAGAATGACGGGAAGACGGGCTGAATGGGCTGCCTCGAACAGTTCAATCTCACGTCCGACAGGCAGATAATATGGTTCGTTGGCGACTCTGTACTCTTGAATTGCGCTTTCGGGCATAATGGAGAGGAATCTTAGCATTGCCTCATCGTGAATCGTAAATCGTGAAGTTGGGGACAGACGGCATCCACAGATTACGCGGATGTCACAGATTTCATAAATGGGTTTGGCATGACGTAATCTTTAAGGTGGCCTTGGGTTATTTCGACCGAAATGCAGTCTGACCTGACTGATTTGAATCTGTGTAATCGGCGTAATCTGTGGATGGAAGTTTTAAGGACATGAAAATAGCAGTAGCAATGAGTGGCGGCGTTGATTCTTCAGCGGCTGCGGCAATTCTCAAGGAAGAGGGCCATGAGCTCGTTGGTTTCACTATGCAGTTGTGGGATCAGCGTCGTGGAATCAACGTCGACGAAAACGGCGATCCGTTGCCGTCGCGTTGTTGCTCACTCGATGATGTGTATGACGCGCGTCGAGTGGCTGAGGAGCTCGGCTTTCCTTTTTACGTCCTGAACCTCGAGCGTGACTTCGAACGCGACGTGGTCCAGCCGTTTGTTAGTAGCTATCTAAGTGGCGAGACGCCGATTCCCTGTGTCGCGTGTAATAGCCGATTGAAGTTTGCCTCACTGGATCGACTGGCCGTGAGTCTGGGTTGCGAGAAAGTAGCAACCGGTCACTACGCGAGAGTCGAGTTTGATCCGACAACAGGTCGTTACAAACTTCTGCGCGGTCAGAATCACCAAAAGGATCAGTCATACTTTTTATGGGAACTGACGCAAGAGCAGTTGTCGCGTTCGCTGTTTCCTTTGGGTGAGATGTCGAAGCCGGAAGCTCGCGACGCAGCACGGACTCACGGTCTTGCTGTCGCTGAAAAGAAAGAGTCGCAGGAGATCTGTTTCGTACCCGACGGCGATTACGCAGGTTTCATCGATCGCTATCTTGAAGTTGAAGGAGCGACTGATCGTCTGCCGGGAACTGGTGAGATCGTGGACCGCCAGGGGCAGGTTATCGGACAACATGGTGGGATTCAGCGCTACACGATTGGCCAACGACGCGGTATCGGTATCGCCGATGAGCGACCGTTGTATGTGATCTCGCTCGACGCAGAAAAGAATCGAGTTGTGGTTGGGGCGCAGGATGAATTGTTTGGCAGCGAGTTCACGGCCGCAGGAGTAAATTGGATCTCAATTGATAGCCCAACGGAACC
>QHXL01000153.1:539-14498 GCA_003222935.1 Acidobacteriota bacterium | reverse complement strand
CCACACGGCGGCGCCGGCAACGATTACGGCGATTCCGAATGGACGCGTACGAGTTGTTTTTGATGAACCTCAGCGAGCAATTACTCCCGGGCAAGCGACCGTTTTTTACCGTGCAGATGAAGTAGTCGGCGGGGGTTGGATCGTAAAAGCTGCCGGGTAGGCAGACTGTCCGTAAACCTTTTCCTTCCCCCCGACGTACAAAACAACAGTCAAATCTTTAGCAAATCCCCAGACAAAATACTTTTAAGGTAGGAATACTTATGGCGATGTCAGGTACAAAAAAGGCACTTCTTATTATTGGCGGAGTTCTCGCCGTGCTCGTGATAGTTGCAGTTCTCGGTATTGCAGCTTTGATTTCAGCTTTCGGCAAGAGCGAACCCTACATTGCTGACAACAGTCTGTTGGCACTGCGCGTTTCAGGTTCACTCCCGGACTACAGCCCTGACGATCCTTTCAAGAAATACTTTGGCGGCCCGGATCAGTCGCTCACCGGCTTAGTAATGCAATTCAAGAAAGCGAAAGTCGACAAACGAATCAAAGCAATCATTCTCGACGTCAATATGTCGGGTGTTGGTTGGGGAAAAGCCGAAGAGTTACGTGATGCCATCGCAGACTTTCGCAGCTCCGGAAAACCTGTCTATGCCTACATGGAGTTTGGCCTTAACAAGGAGTACTACATCGCGTCAGCATGCGACAAAATTTATGTTCCACCTCCGGGAGAATTGTTTATCAATGGTCTGGCTGCGGACGTCATGTTCTTCCGCGGTTCACTCGACAAGCTCGGGATTTATCCAGACATCTTCCAGATCGGAAAATATAAGAGCGCCGGCGACATGTTCACTCAAAAAACGATGACCGATGCTCATCGTGAGTACATCAATTCGATGCTCGATGATCTGTACGGGCACTACGTCAATGCAATTGCTCAGGGTCGTCACAAAACGCCTGATGAAGTGCGCAATCTGATCGACAACGCACCTTACGGCGCAATAAAAGCAAAAGAGGCCGGGTTGATCGACGAATCTGCATATCGCGACGACGTTGAGAAACAGATCAAAGCAACCCTGGGTTACAAAGACACCGACACTTTCACTCCGGTACGGGCTGTGGATTATCGAGACGTTTCACCAGAGTCGCTGGGATTGAACAAGGGCGAGCGGATCGCAGTGATTTACGCGACCGGCGATATCGGATCGGGTAGTTCTGCAAACAGTCCTTCGGGGGATCAGTCGATCGGGTCGGATACGCTCGTGAAAGCAATGAACGATGCGGCGACTGATAAGACAATCAAGGCGATCGTTCTGCGCGTCGACAGTCCGGGTGGTTCGGGTTTGGCTTCCGACATTATCTGGCACGCGGTAGAGGCTGCGAATCAGAAGAAGCCGGTCGTTGTTTCAATGAGTGATGTGGCTGCCTCGGGTGGTTATTACATTGCAGCGCCCGCGGCCAAGATTATTGCGCAACCTTCGACGATAACCGGATCGATTGGGGTTCTTGCTGGTAAGCCAGTGATGCGTGGTTTTTACGATTGGTTGGGAATTTCCAATGAGTACGTATTGCGTGGCAAGACTGCCGGCATGTTCCGGGAAACCGAGAAGTTTTCTGACGAAGAACGCGCGAAGTTTGAAGACTGGATCAAGACGACTTATTACCAGGACTTTATTCCAAAGGTCGCGAAGGGTCGCAAGAAGGACGCGCAGTCTGTTGACTCGGTGGGCCAGGGTCGCGTTTGGACCGGGTCTCAAGCTAAGGAGCGTGGACTAGTAGATGAGTTTGGTGGCCTTGATCGTGCGATTGAGGTCGCGAAAGAACTGGCGAAGATACCGGCTGACAAAGGAGTCGAGAGAGTTATCTTGCCGTATCCGCAAACATTCTTGCAGCAAATCCTGAGTCCCAGCAGCGAAAACTCAAACACTAAAGTGGAGCAACAGCGCGCGATAGCCGCGGCGCTTCCGGAAGACGCCCGTCGCGCACTCCGCTACATGGCATTGATGGATAAGATGAAGAATGGCGAGACGATGCTTCTCATGCCGTTTGATTTACGCATTAAGTAAGCGTCGGATGTACAAGAGAGGGATCATTTTCCAAATCTCATTTGACATTTTTCAATTATTATTTAGGAAAAGTCTGCGACCCACAGAATCCCAAGACGCAAAACCAATTTCTTAAATGACCACTGAAAAATGTCAAATGAGATCTGGAAAATGATCCCTCTCTTCCCCTAACCGATCCGGTCCACGCCCCCCATATAAGGACGAAGCGCTTCAGGGACAATCACTGTTCCGTCTGCTTGTTGGTAGTTTTCCAATACCGCAATCCAGGTTCTGCCTACCGCCAACCCCGAACCATTCAAGGTATGAACATACTCCGGCTTTGCGCCCCCCGCTCGACGGAAACGGATCTGCGCGCGTCTCGCCTGGAATGTTTCATAGTTTGAACAGGAAGATATCTCGCGAAACGTATTCTGAGATGGCAGCCACACTTCGATGTCGTAGGTCTTCGCATTACTAAACCCGAGATCCCCTGTTGAGAGAGTCACGACGCGATAGTGCAGGCCGAGTTTCTGCAGAATCGTTTCAGCATTCCTTGTTAATGCCTCGAGTTCATCGTAAGAGTTTTCCGGCAGCGTGTATTTCACCAACTCCACTTTTTCAAACTGGTGCTGTCGGATAACACCGCGAGTGTCGCGACCGTAACTGCCCGCCTCAGATCTAAAACAGGGCGTGTACGCGGCCCATTTCATTGGTAGTTGAGAAGCGTCCAGAATCTCCTCGCGATGATAGTTCGTTACAGGAACCTCGGCGGTCGGGATCAGGAACAGATCTCGATCGTCTTCAAGTTTGAAGAGATCCTCCGCGAATTTTGGAAGTTGACCAGTTCCAAATAGAGCCGCACGGTTGACGATGAACGGCGGCAGTGTTTCCAGGTAGCCGTGTTCTCTTGTGTGCACGTCGAGCATGAAGCTTACGAGTGCACGCTCGAGTCGAGCGCCCGCGCCATTAAGGATCGCAAAACGCGCGGCCGAGATCTTGGTGGCGCGCTCAAGATCGAGAATCCCGAGTGTCGTTCCCAAGTCGACGTGATCCTTCGGCTCAAAGTCGAACTCAGGCTTTGTTCCCCAGCGACGAACCTCGACGTTGTCTGACTCTTCTTTTCCGACCGGCACACTCTCGTGCGGAATATTCGGAAGGGTCGACAGCATTTCGTGCATTCGTGTTTCAGTTTGCGCGCGCACTTGATCCAGCTCCGCGATTCGATCTTTGAGTGAGCCAACTTCAGCGCGTCGAGCTTCGGCTTCTTCCTTCTTTCCGTCCTTCATCAGATTGCCGATTTCACGACTCGCTGCATTTCTTTCTGCATTGAGTTGATCAGATTCAGCAATTGCCTTGCGGCGTTCAGTGTCGGCTTCGGTAAAGGCGTCGAGCACAGTCAGGTCGAAGTGACGTGCCTGGAGTCCAGCGCGAACTTTATCGATATTTTCGCGAACGTAATTTAGGTCAAGCATGCTTTAGTCCTGTAAATGATAATCATGAGCGCGGTAGTTTACCTGACTGGAGTCGAATAGCGCCATTTGGTCTCTCCTGCGATGTCCGATATGCTTATTAATGTCCGATATGCTTCAGCTTGTCGTGATCAGAGCGAGAAGTCGACGGACCAAATCAGTGCACTCGGAATCTTCTTTTCGATGGCAACGAAACTAAAGTTTATCGGACATTCTGACGCTTATCGGGCATAACATATGACGACGATACATTGTTGCGGAGTGATGGAGTCTGAAGTCGAACGAAAGTGTGATGATCATTCGGATCCGTTTGATTGTCCCGACTGCATTGTCTATTTTTCAAAACAGCTTGGAGAGTACGGAATCCCCGTACACGATGGCGGTTCAACTTATTCAGTAATTAACTATTGCCCGTGGTGTGGGACCAAACTTCCGGAAGCAAGGCAAGTTGAAGAAGTAACGGCCGCGGATTGAGGAAGGAATCGAAACTTGTCAGATCAGAAAACATTTTCAGGACGGACGGCAATTGTCACCGGAGCGACTCGCGGGATAGGACGGGCCATCGCACTCGAATTGGCACGTCATGGCGCTGACGTCGCTTTCAATTATGCGAAAAGCGCAGAGTCGGCGGAGAGTTTGCAGAAAGAACTCGAATCGTTAGGTGTACGCGCGCTTTCGTTTCAGTGTGACGTGGCTAATACCGAAGCTTCAGCCGCGATGGTCAAACAGGTGAAAGATGCTTTTGGCCGTATCGACTTTCTCGTCAACAACGCCGGTATCACTCGCGACAACTTGATCCTGCGAATGAAGGAAGACGACTGGGACCAGGTGATGGACACCAACCTGAAAGGTGCCTGGAACTTCTCCAAGGCAGCCTTGCGAACCATGCTGCGCCAGGAGACGGGCGGCTCGATCCTGAATATCTCTTCGATTAGTGGTGAAATCGGAATGCCAGGTCAGTCAAACTACTCGGCGTCGAAAGCAGGGATGATCGGTTTGACGAAGGCACTTGCGAAGGAAGTGGCGAGCAGAAAAGTCACAGTGAATGCATTAGCTCTCGGAATGGTCGCAACAGACATGGCCGGCAAGCTCGACGAAAGCTATCAAACAAAGATTATCGAAATGATTCCGCTCGGACGTTTTGCAGAAGCAGACGAGGTAGCTCGCGTCGCAGTGTTTCTGATGTCGGACGATGCACGCTACATCACGGGCCAGGTGGTTCAGATGGACGGCGGGTTAGCGATGTAATTAGAACCGCCCAAAAGTTTCTCCTTGGAGTGCGGGGACTTGTCACCGCTTTTTCAATTAGGGACGTCAGACATAACAAAGCGGTGACAAGTCCCCGCACTCCAAGGAGACTCGCTTATTTGATCGCCTTAACATTATCAGGTTTGGCAAACAATGCATCGGGGACTTTTTGATTGTAGACAATCGTCTCGTAGTTAATGCGACTTGTTTGATTGCCTTCGGTGTAGTGATCGATCACCCACGGTGCCGTGATGCCATCCACGGTGATGAATTTGAAGAACCGATCCTCCTCGGTCGTCTCCTGCTCATCGCCGGTATCCGGATTCTTTCGAGTCCGTTTGTAGATCACTTTCGCCGGAAGAAAGTCTTTCGCTCCAAACTCGTACTCAATCCAGAAGCCATTGGGAAATGTCAGTCTGATGGTCTCGTTGCGTTTTGCTAGACCAGCCTCACGCCGTCCAACGTAGACAATCTTTCCACCGTCTTTCTTCCACGTGCCTCGTAAAAGATTTTCCATCGTCGTACGGATTGCCAGCTTAAAGCCGTCGATCTGGGTTGGCCCCTGGTCTGAAATTGCCTTCGGTCCGCCGTCATACAACCACCCGGTTTCGCCGACGTTGGTTTGGATCGTTTTGATTCCGCCGCCGATAAATTCGGTTCGTTCCCGATCCGGATAAACAATGTAATCGAGAAACTTAGCTGGAATCTGCGAGGTGCCCTGATTGAAGGCCGTGAAAAAGCCTTTGCCGACCACGGAGTTGACGTTCAGATAACTCTGACCGCCGAGTACCTGGATCGCATGGTCGATGACCTGCTGTGATTTTTCATCAACAGTTGCGACGGCCGCTGGCGATGAGGTGTTTTGACCAAGTGCAGGAACGGCGAACGCCGTCAGCAGGCAAAAAAGCGCAAATGTAATAACGGGGCTGTAATTCATAGTTCCTAGAATGTAACAAAAAGAAGGGGTTTCAATGAACAAGTCATCGAAACCCCGGTCTCTCAAGCTAAATCTGTATCACTTAGTTGAGTTGGGGATTATTCCCCTCGTTGGCCTTAACTACCGTTTCGCCGTTTTCGACATCCACACGGAAACTCGTAGCAGTTTTCCACATGGCGGTAATCGGTAATTTGACTTGTTCGTCGATGTGACGCTTCAAGAAGCGTGCGCCGTAAGCCGTGTTGTAGCCTTTTTCCGTCAGCCGGTTTACTGCAGCCTCGGTTACCTCTACATACTTTCCTTGTCGTTCCATCTGCCGGCGAAGTTTTTCGAGATACAACCTGGCGATCTGCCGAACCTCATCCATCGTCAACGGCGAGAACACGACGATCTCGTCAATGCGGTTACGAAACTCCGGTGAGAATCGTTGTTCGGAAGCTTTCATCACTTCATTCTTCACGGCGCGGAAGTCAGCCGCGGTCTTCGTCCCAAAGCCGAGCGGTTTCTCATACTTCTTGAAACTCTCTGAACCAAGGTTGGAAGTCATGATGATAATTGCATCCGACAGGTAGACCTTCTTGCCGCGTCCGTCCGTCAACCAACCTTCATCGAAAGCTTGCAGAAAGAGGTTCATCAAGTACGGCGAGGCTTTCTCCACCTCATCGAGCAACAACACAGTGTAGGGATTCTCACGCAGTTGCTCCGTAAGGATGCCGCCACGTTCCGACCCAACGATACCGCGTGGCATGCCAATCAGTTTTTCGATACTCACAGTCCCATCGCTGTACTCGGACATGTCGATGCGGACCATTTTTTCTTCATCACCGAACATGAATTCGGCGACTGCCTTGGCTAACTCAGTCTTTCCAACACCTGTTGGACCGAGAAAGAGAAGCACTCCGTCGGGTTTGTAATGCGACTCTTTGAGTGGACCTTTGTTCAAACGCAGTCGTTGTGCGACCGCCCTGATGGCTTCCTTTTGACCGATGACCCGCGTGCTCAACATCGCTTCGGTCATCGCGAAGCGTTCGGTTGTGTCGCGAAAAATCATGTCGCGTGGAATTCTCGATTCCTGCGAAATGACTTCGATCACGTGCTCGGGTTTCACCACCAGTGTTTGCGGTTCATTAATCTCAACTTTGACAGCAGCGGTGTCGAGCCAACCAATCGCTTTGTCAGGCAAGTGGAGATTACGGATGTACTTCGGAGCCATCTCCAATGCTGTGTTGATAGCGTCGTCGGAGATTTTGACCGAATAGTTTTTCTCAAGACGCGGACGCAAGCCCAGGACAATCTCTCTCGTTTCAGTGATCGTAGGTTCGACAACTTTGACGAGACGGAAGCGTCGAGCGAGTGCTTCGTCGTCGGAGATATACTCTTTGTACTCGGAGATAGTAGTGGCGCCCATGATCCGCATCTCGCCGCGTGCTAATGCTGACTTAAACATGTTGGCAGCATCAGATGACGTTCCCAGTGCTGCGCCGGCGCCGATAATTGTGTGTGCCTCATCAATGAAGAGGATCAGGTTATCTCGTTCCTTCACTTCATCGATGATGCCCTTGATTCTCTCTTCGAACATGCCGCGCAACATGGTGCCTGCCACCAGGCCGCCCATCTGCAGCTGAACGATGTGTGAACCTCGTAGTCGAGCGGGGACTTTCTCGGGCTCCAACTCGATCAATCTGGCCAGACCTTCGATGACGGCTGTTTTGCCGACACCAGGTTCACCAACCAACATCGGGGAGTTGGCCCGTTCGCGATGACAAAGGATCTCGATAATCTGTTGGATCTCTTTTTCGCGACCGATTGTGGGTGGAATCTTGTCAGCTCGAGCGAGACGATTTAGTGAAACACCAAAATGTTTGAGGTAAGGAGGCAGTTCGAACTTTTTGCGGTTGAGTTCTTCCTCTTGTTCGCGTTTCTGAACCTGGGCTCGCACGTTTTCCAGCACAGCGTCCGGATTTGCTCCCATGGTTCGTAATACATCAACAAAAAGGCTGTCTTCGTTACTTAATGCTTCGAAAATATCTGTTGCTTCAATTGTTTTTCGACCCTGGTTGCGGGCACGCTCCATTGCCCTCTTAAAAAGGTCTGTTGTATCTGAACCGATGCGAAAACCCTTCCCGACGTGTTGCTGACGACTGATTGTCAGTCGTTTCTCAATTGCCATTTTCACAACAACCGGGTCGAGCGAAAGCTCACGCATGGCAGAGTTGAACATATCCGGCTCTTCAATGGTCAAAGCCTGGAGAATATGCTCGACAGATACGAAATTCTGATCACGCTTGCGCGACTCGTTCAACGCGTGTTCCAAAATGCGTTGTCCGCTGTCCGCGAATTTATCTTTGTATGAACCTAAATCAACCATATTTCATTTACGACCATCGACCCCCATTTGGTTCACTGACGATGGTAACTACTCACTTTCAAACAGCTAACCGCAAAAATCTAACCCGAAGATTAGATGTCTTCAGAATAGCCACCGTTGCGTTTCAATGCAATAACTAATGCCGGCAGGAGAACACCTGCAATTCTCCTGCCGTTTTCACTTTATGAAAACTTCAGTTTTCGTTGTGAACTTAGTAGTCGTAGTCATCACCGCCCTGCATCGGTGGGGCGGCCTTCTTGGGCTCAGGCCTTTCAGTGATTGCTGCATCAGTTGTCAGTAGTAATCCTGCAATAGAAGCCGCGTTCTGTATGGCCGTACGAACCACCTTTGTCGGATCGATAATGCCGGCCGCGGCAAGATCTTCAAATTCACCCGTGACCGCGTTGTATCCCTTGTTGCCCTTCAACTGTTCAACTTCGCCGACAACGACAGCGCCTTCAGCACCAGCATTTTCAGCAATGCGTCGAAGAGGCTCCTGAGCTGCGCGTCGAACTATTCGGATCCCCGTTTTCACGTCTGGATCGTCGGTCGAATAATCGTCCAGTACCTTTGCTGCGCGAATGAGAGCAACACCGCCCCCGACAACAATGCCTTCCTGTGCTGCGGCCTTGGTTGCGTTCAATGCGTCTTCGACACGCATCTTTGTTTCTTTCATGGCCGTCTCTGTTGCTGCTCCGACTTTTATCACAGCAACACCGCCAGCAAGTTTCGCCAATCGTTCCTGTAGCTTTTCTCGATCGTAATCGGAAGTTGTTTCCTCGATCTGGCGTCTTACAGTTGCCACTCGACCTTGAATCGCTTTCTTGTCGCCTCCGCCTTCCACAATCTTCAGTGATGACTTTACCGCCAGTTAGTACTGACAGGTCCTCCAGAATCGCTTTACGGCGATCCCCAAATGCTGGTGCTTTCACTGCACATACCTTGATGGTGCCACGCAGTCTATTAACGATGAGAGTTGCCAGTGCATCGCCGTCGACCTCCTCCGAGATGATTAATAACGGACGACCTGCGCTGACAGTCTGTTCCAACACCGGCAACAGGTCGCGCATTGCGGAAATCTTTTTCTCATGTAGAAGAATTAGCGGCTCTTCAAGCACGGCTTCCATTCGATCGGCGTTCGTAACGAAGTAAGGTGACTGGTATCCGCGGTCGAATTGCATTCCTTCGACGATGTCGAGCTCGGTCTGCAACGTTTTCGCTTCTTCGACAGTGACAACGCCATCTTTACCAACCTGTTCCATCGCTGCCGAGATAAGTTGTCCGATGTCACGGTCGTTGTTGGCTGAAACGGTCGCGACATTAGCCAGTTCTTCTTTGCTTTTGACCTTTTTGGACATTCTCTCGAGTTCAGCAACAATGAGGTCAGTAGCGATCTTGATGCCCTGTTGCAAGGCCATAGGATTTGCGCCCGCCGTAACGTTCTTTACGCCTTCTCGAAAAATTGCCTGGGCCAGAACTGTCGCGGTGGTTGTGCCGTCGCCCGCCTTGTCGTTTGTTTTTACCGCGACTTCGCGCACCATCTGCGCGCCCATGTTTTCGTATTTGTTTGGGAGTTCAATCTCCTTCGCTACAGTGACTCCATCCTTGGTTATTACAGGCGAGCCAAATTTCTTGCCCAGTACAACGTTACGGCCCTTTGGACCAAGCGTTACGCGTACAGCGTTAGCCAGAACATTCACTCCTTGAAGCATCGCATGGCGTGCTTCCTCGCTAAACTTCAACTCTTTTGCGGGCACTCCTAGTGTCTCCTTCTCATAAACCAGGGTGGGCTGCGTCTGCACTTTGGCAGCACAGTAAATAAGGTCAGGCCATTGCGTTGACCCACGTTGATTCTTTCGCCCTTGGAAATGTTTTCACTTACTCGGTTGCGTTTCGCGTCTGCGGTTGGCTTGATCTGCCAACTTTCACACGCACAGGACGCAGTAATCGCTCACCAAGTCGGAATCCTCGTCCATATTCGTCGATTACTTTGCCATCCATTGCCTCGTCGGTATCGGCAGTGTCGACGGCTTCATGGAGCTCAGGATCGAAAGTTTCTCCGACTGCCGAAATAGGTTCGACACCGGCAGCCGCCAACGCATTCTGAAATCTTGTGGCGATGCCGCGAATGCCCTGTAAGAGGGAGTCGTTGGACGTATTGTCGTTTGCGGCTTGGACGGCCCGATCAAGATCATCCATTACGGGAAGCAGGGAACTAATGAACTTAGCTTTCTCGTTTACCGCCCGTTCGTCAGCCGAACGATTCAGACGCTGTCGCGTTTCATCAGTCTCACGTTGGAGCTGCTGCCTGAGTTGATCAAATCGAGATTGTACTTCCAGGACTTGTTGCTCGGCTGCCTTGGTACGTGCCTCAAGTTCTTCAACGTATGATGGTTTTAGATTTGGTTGTTCAGCCTCTTCGTTCACTTGCTCGGTGTTATCCGGATCAAGATAGATACGACGACGGTCTGTGACCCGAAGTTCGTTTTGCTCGTCCCCGTGTGGTCGTCGGTCTCTGCCAATCATTTACATCTACCCCCGTGTGAATTGATTACGAGATTTTGATCTCTACTTTTGTGGCCTTCTGCTCTTTTCGCTTGGGAAGTCGAACTTGCAAAACGCCGTCTTTATAGTCCGCACCGATTTGCGATTGATCGACTGAGCCGGGAACGGAGAACGTGCGAAGAAACTTGCCCGCCGATCTTTCCGCTCGATGTTTGGTCGGTTCCTCAATCACGCGATTACCCTTAATGACCAAACGATTATCGTCGAGATCGATGTGCAGGGCGTCTCGATCGATTCCAGGTAGATCAATTGCAATTAGGTAGCTAGTGTCAGTTTCGTAGATGTCTGCACTCGGCGTCCAGTCAGCACGATCAAACTCATCACGAGAACTAGAGTCACTACGAGCCCGTCGTTGGGTAGCATCTTCAAAAAGTCTGTTCATTCGATCCTGCAGCATCATCAAATCCTGGAGCGGATTCCATTGTTGTGACATAAAACGCTTTCTCCAATTAAAAGTCTTAGGCAGTTGCCCCTACCGAATCTTGTTTGAATTCCATCGCATCGCCATTTGCCGACAGTTTTATCGTTTCACCTGGCTGTATCTCACCCTGCAGCAGTTTTATCGCAAGCGGATTCTGGATTAGCGATTGAATTGCGCGCTTGAGCGGACGTGCGCCGTAAGTTGGATCATAGCCTTCGCGCATCAAAAGTTCTTTCGCCGACGGATCCAATTCCAGGGTGATGTTTCGTTCACCCAACATGCGTCGCAGTCTTTCCAACTGCACCTCGATGATCTTGGCGATCTGATCTCGTGAGAGTTGATGAAAGATCACAACGTCGTCTACGCGATTCAAAAACTCCGGCTTGAAATTCATTTGAAGCTCTTGAAGCACGGCCTCGCGAACCTGTTTTTCATCGCCTTCGGCAGCTTGAATCTCACGCGAGCCGAGATTCGAAGTCATGATCAATACAGTGTTCTTGAAATCCACTGTTCGTCCCTTCGAATCAGTCAACCTTCCGTCGTCAAGAATTTGCAATAGCACGTTGAAGACATCGCCGTGGGCTTTTTCTATCTCGTCGAAAAGTACGACAGAGTACGGACGCCTTCGAACGGCTTCCGTTAGCTGTCCACCTTCCTCGTAGCCCACGTATCCCGGCGGTGCGCCAATCATGCGCGCGACTGCATGCTTCTCCATGTACTCCGACATGTCGAGTCGGATCATGGCCCGTTCGTCGTCAAACAAAAACTCTGCGAGGGCGCGTGCGGTTTCTGTTTTTCCAACGCCGGTAGGGCCGAGGAATATGAACGAGCCAATCGGACGATTCGGATCTTGTAAACCTGCACGAGCACGTCTGACAGCGTCGGAAACTGCAGTCAGTGCTTCCTCCTGGCCGATGACACGAAGCCCGAGGCGACCTTCCATCGTCACAAGCTTTTGCATTTCACCCTCGAGCATTTTCGAGACTGGAATGCCGGTCCACTTGGCAACGACCTGAGCGACATCTTCCTCGTCCACCTCTTCCTTCAACATAACTCCGTCTTGTTGGAAAGCGGCGAGTTTGTCCTGTTCGACCTTTAGCTTTTGTTCGAGGTCAGGAATCTGTCCGTACTGAATTTCTGAAGCGCGCGCGAGGTCTCCCGCGTTTCTCACCTGATCGAGCTGAAGTCTTAATTGCTCCAGTTCAGCTTTGGCCGTTCGCATGTGGTCAATCGCTTCTTTTTCAGATTGCCATTTGGCCTTCATGCCGGACGACGTCTCTTTCAGATCTGCAATTCGCTGTTCGATCTCTTTGAGCCGGGTCTTCGACTTCTCGTCTTCTTCACGCTGGAGTGCCTGGCGTTCGATTTCGAGTTGAATGATCTCGCGTTCAAGATCGTCGATATCCTGCGGCAGTGAATCGATCTCGATGCGCAGTCTTGAAGCCGCTTCGTCGATTAAGTCGATTGCTTTGTCTGGTAGGAATCGATCGGTGATGTAACGATTGGACAAGGTTGCTGCGGCGACGATGGCCGAGTCCTTGATCCGAACGCCGTGATGAACTTCGTAGCGCTCCTTCAAGCCACGCAGGATAGCAATCGTATCTTCGACCGTCGGTTCACCGACATAGACTTGTTGAAAGCGACGCTCGAGGGCTGCGTCCTTTTCGATGTGTTTCTTGTACTCATTGAGTGTCGTCGCGCCAACGCAACGTAGTTCACCGCGAGCAAGTGCCGGCTTCAACATGTTCGAAGCGTCAATCGCTCCTTCCGCAGCGCCCGCACCGACGAGAGTATGAAGTTCGTCGATGAAAAGAATTATCTGACCTTGCGCGTTTTCGATCTCCTTCAGGACAGACTTGAGTCGATCCTCAAATTCTCCTCGATACTTTGCGCCTGCCAGCATCGCTCCCAGGTCGAGTCCGACGAGTCGCTTGTTGCGAAGTGTTTCAGGCACATCGCCGGAAATGATTCGCTGAGCTAAACCCTCGACGATAGCCGTTTTGCCGACGCCTGGCTCACCAATAAGAACCGGGTTGTTTTTTGTCCTGCGCGAAAGCACCTGGATCGTCCGTCGAATTTCGTCGTCGCGTCCAATCACGGGATCGAGTTTTCCTCGTCGCGCGGCGTCAGTCAGGTCGCGAGCATATTTCGAAAGAGCCTGGTAGTTCTGCTCGGCGTTTTGATCAGTGATTCGGGAGCCACCACGCATTTGCTCGATGACCTTCGATAGATCAGCCTGGTTAACTCCGTGCTGTCGCAGGATCTTTCCTGCCTCACCGTCTTTCTCCTCAGCCACTGCAAGCAACAGGTGTTCGGTCGAGATGAACTCGTCCTTCATTTTGTCGGCTTGCTTTTGAGCGGCAGTAAAGATCTGGCTGGTGCGCGGACTGAAGTATTGCTGTCCGCCCTGAACTCGAGGAAAGCGAGCGACGGCGGCTTGAGTATCACTCTGCACAACAGTGACATTGACACCCAGCTTACCGAGGATGGGCCTTACGATTCCTTCTGGTTGTTCGAGCATCGCCGAAAGCAGGTGCTCGGGTTCAACCTGTTGGTTCGTATTGCGCTCAGCCAGCTCAATAGCCGACTGAATTGCTTCTTGTGCTCTGAGAGTAAACTTGTCTAAACGCATCTCTTAGTTCTAAACCTGCTTAATTCAAAAACCCGAACGGGCTCGCACTCGCATCCCAAACTGCGGCGAGCCCGCTCCTGAGTTACTCAACGTCTTAGCTTCCGCTGGAAGCCTTTGCTTTTGCGCTATCTGTCTTAGTCTCAATCTTCTTGGTTGAAGCGGTGCCCTCGCCAGTCACTTCAATACGACGAGACTTTGTTTCCTCGCGCTTTGGCAATGTCACTCGAAGAACGCCATTGCTGTATTCCGCGCGTGCTTCATCGGCCAACACGGTTTGCGGCAAGGT
>QHXL01000153.1:0-460 GCA_003222935.1 Acidobacteriota bacterium | reverse complement strand
CGTAATCACATTGTTTTCGATTGATAGGTCGAAATCTTCCTGTTTCATTCCCGGGAGCTCTGCCTCAAGGACAATCTGGTCCTTGTTTTCGTAGATGTCGACGCTTGGCGCCCATGCTCCTCGGCCGATACCTTCGTCATCGCCAAAAGCACGGGTCAGGTTAGTCGAAAACAGTCGATTGACTTCTTCTTGAAGAGTTCGCAGATCACGGAAAGGGTCGTACCTAACTATTCCCATTGCACTTTCTCCTCCTTAGATATTCCTTAGTTGGAGCGCCCAGTTAAGTTCATCACCCTTCGCCTGAGCGCGAAGGCATAATAAAGGTTGAGTGCGTTGTTGTCAACTATGAGATACAACGAGAATAAAGATGGGATTTAGCGTGGATTCTTGGGTTTTGTGGGTCTAGGAAATCTTGAAGAAGCGCCTGATTGCGGCCAAGATACCTTCGGATTCGACGATT
>QHXL01000527.1 GCA_003222935.1 Acidobacteriota bacterium | reverse complement strand
TCGGCGTCGATGCCAATGATTGAATGCCAGTGATCAGGGGTGCTGATCAAGACGCCATCGATATCTTTGTTGTTGAGCAACTCACGATAATCGGTGTAGGCTTTTACCCCATCGTAGGCGGTATTAGTCTTCTTGCTATAGAAAGTGTTGACCAAAACACGCGCATCTTCGGCGCGCTTGCTATCAAGATCACAGACTGCGATGACTTTTGCTTCGTCGTATCGCAAGACCCCCGGTAGATCATGACCACGCGAGATGCGCCCGTTGCCGATAGCTCCGATGTTGATGCGATTGCTCGGTGCGGTTGCTCCAAACACCGACGACGGCACAATGCTTGGAAATCCAAAATCTACTGAAGCGGCAACGGTGCCGACTAAAGCTGATTTCACGAACGTCCTGCGCGAAACTCCAGATTTCTTTTTCATAACTTCTTCCTACTTCTTCAGCGTAATTCTCTGCGCTTGTTGTTGGGCCTGGAGCGCTAGTTCAGTCGCCAGGAAGCAATGGTGTTGGGTCATCGCAGTCTCAGTGCGGTTGAGCACATCGTCGACTAGCAGTGTTCCATAGGGCAGTGGATCGTTGTTGCAGTCGAAGTAAGTGGTTTCTTTCTGGTCCGTCAAATAGAGGTTGTTGCCGGCCTTACTTCTGCCGAGATCGCAGTTCTTGCGGATTTCAATGAACCCATCCGTGCCGATGATTGTCAGTCTTCCGTCTCCCCAGGTACTCAAGCCATTAGGCGTAAACCAATCAACGCGGATGTAACCCATTCCCCCGTTGCCGCGCAGCATTACGTCACCAAAATCTTCGAACAACGGATACTGGGGATGATGTACGTTACCGACTTGCGAAGCGACAACCGAAGCCTCCGTTGAACCGGTAAAGAAAAGGAACTGGTCGAACTGATGTGACGCGATGTCGCAAATAATGCCGCCAAAATACTTACGATCGTAGAACCATGGAGGTCGAACGCCACCACTTACATTATTGAGACGGTGCGGACCCAGCCCGGTTGTCTGCAAGACTTTGCCAATCGCGCCTGCTTTGACGAGTTCACCCGCACGAACCGTCGCTTTGTTTTCGAAGCGTTCGCTGTACATGATCGAGTAGATACGCTTCGTGGCCTTCTGTACGCGGCGCACTTCAGCCAGTTGCGCAAGAGTCGTGATGCCTGGCTTGTCTGCCATGTAGTCTTTGCCGTGCTGCATTACGGCGATTCCGACTGGCGCCCGGTCAACTGGAATTCCTGCGCTCACCACGAGTTGGATAGATTTATCGTCGAGGATCTCCTGCTGACTTCGCGCCTGTTGGACGTTTGGATATCTCTTGGCAAAGGCCGCGGCGAGATCAGGTTCTTTTGCGTAGAAGGCAACGAGCTGTCCGCCGCCGCGAATGACCGCACCGATTTGTCCGTGAATGTGATCGTGATTGATACCGATGACAGAAAAACGAAGTCGTGGCGCCTGGTTCATTGTCTCTTCTCTCCGCGTGTTAACAACCGGTTCATAAGCGTCGACCTTCGACGTTGATAATGCCGACATTGCCAGCAGGCCGGCTGCCGAAGTTACTGATTCCTTAATGAACTTTCTTCTGCTCGCATGTTGTTTTTTCATATTCCCTCGATGTTTGGTTCAATGTTTGATTCAATGTTTGATAGATAGCCGCGCTCTGTGTATTCGAAGTAATCGAAGTCAGCATGTCGACCCTGGCCCGAACCGTCATGGCAGCACATGCCTACAAAAGCGCCGGTAAAGTTTGGTTGGCCAGGCGACGATGCCTCATCCGAGAGAATGCTCGCATCGAAGACTTCAGGCAGCCATGTCCACTCTTGACCACTGGTCCGAAAGCCGAAACGCAATCGCTCGAAGTCGACTTCAACACGTAACTCGACCGCGCCATTTGCTGTAATCGGCATCGGCGCTGTGAATGCGTCTGACTGGACCTGATCGGGAAGCGCTGACATAACTCGTAGATGCTTGCCGATTGTATCGTCGTAACTGATGTAGAAATAGTGGAACTTGGCGCCATTGTAATAGCAAATCAGACCAGCCAACTGTTGAAAATCTTCCGGCTGGAATTGGACAGATGTAAAGGCGGTGTAGCAATGCGATTGCTGTCGCCGCGCGATTAGAGCTTGCCGAAACAAACTACCCATCGACTCGCGACCATACAGGCGCAGATGCCCGGGACGCTCAGTAAGACTGAAAAGTTCAGCAGGCCATGGCGACCTTAGCCACTGAAATTCGATCGGCAGCTCAGGGCTATCGAAATCGGCACGGTGCGGCACGTCTGGAAACTTATGATCGGAAAGCTCTGGCCCTGCTACTTCGATTCCAGGAACAGGATCGCCGTCGACTGTGACGAGCCAGTTGTCATCACGCCAGATCATTTTCTGAATGGCGGTCTCACGACCAAGAATGCAGCGTCCTCGGTTTCGCAAGGGCCGACCACACAGATGAACCATGTACGTCTCGCCATCTTTAGTCTCGACTAAATCCGCATGACCAGCTCGCTGGAGTTCAGCGTCGGGTCGATCGCGAGAGGTCAGAATATAGGTTTCCGGGTGTAGCTCATACGGTCCACGCAGACTTCTCGAGCGCGCGAGTGTGACCGCGTGGCCCCAGCCGGTTCCACCTTCAGCAGTGAGTAGATAGTAGTAGCCGTTGCGTTTGTAGACGTGTGGTCCTTCGGTTAATCCGATCGACGTCCCGTTCGATTCCGCCGAAGCGATTATGGCCGGGTCGAAAGTCCCAGAGCATGTTGAGGATGTACTTCCGACCGTCGTCGTCGTGAAACAGGGATGGATCGAATCCGCTGCTGTTTAGAAAGATGGGATCTGACCACTCGCCGTCGATCGTTTCGCACGTGACGAGGTAGTTGTGCAGGTCGCGAAGTGAAGCGCCCGATGCGCCGGCCTGGGTTGTTCGACCGTATCGCTTAACGTCGGTGTATACGAGATAAAAAAGGCCGTCTGCATAGGTCAAACAGGGTGCCCAAATACCGCATGAGTCTGGATCACCCAGCATGTTCAGTTGACTTGCGCGATTGAGTGGGCGCGTTAACAAACGCCAGTTCACAAGATCTCGGGAGTGATGGATTTGGACACCGGGAAACCACTCAAATGT
>QHXL01000526.1 GCA_003222935.1 Acidobacteriota bacterium | reverse complement strand
CCAAGGTCAATACGGTAGTGATCTCCTCTGCCGGCCAATTAGGCCGCGGTGGAAATGTCACCATTGATGGCGCCGACGACAACGATGATGTAGTAGGTGGTGCCGTTCAGAATATTTCCCAGGAAGCAGTCCAGGAATTCCAGATTGCCACGAATCGCTTTTCCAGCCAGCTTGGTCGATCCGGTTCATCGGTCGCCAACGTTGTGACAAAATCCGGAACCAATTCCTTTCATGGATCGGGTTCGTTCTATTTTCGTGACGATGCCCTACAAGGTCTTCCCACCACATTCGATCGCACCCTTGCCGACTCCCCGCCTTTTGATCGGCAGCAATATGCATTTGGTATAGGTGGACCAATCAAACGTGATCAGGCATTTTTCTTTGGTTCGCTTGAATATCGAAACCAAGATGGAGCAGTACTGGTGGGTGCTCGCGACCTGGCTACGCGTACCATTCGCAGGGGCTTTGCCGATTCGCCGTTGAATGACCTATTGAGTACCGAACGACTGGATTGGAACCCGACCAGTCAGGATCAGCTTACTTTTCGGTATTCACTGCAAAGGGAAAACGACATTTCCAGCAGTTCACTGATACGAGCAATTGGCTCTGCCTCGCAACGACAGTCAAGTGTCAATAACACTCACTCGCTGCTGGCTAGCTACACACGCACGTTCAGCCCGAACATAGTGAATACGTTCAGTTTTAGTTTCAGTAATTTCTTCAATGACATTGAACCCGTCACGGTCGGACCTCAACTGACGTTTCCCAGCATTCAAGACGGAGCTTCATTCCGAGTTCCGCAAGGAACAAAGCAACGCCGCTTCCAGGTGAGTGACACCCTGGCGCTGATTCGAGGAAACCACGTGTTCCATCTTGGTGGCGAGGTTCAACGCGTTCGTGGAGATTTTGACCTGAGGGTCTTCCAGCAAGGACGTATTGAGTTGATCGAAGACTTTCCGGATTTTGATCGAAACGGTGATGGCCGGGTCGACGACAACGATCTCCTGTTTGCCGTTACTCTCCGTAGCGGTCATCCGACTCAGCCACTACTGATTCCAGATGCGAGTAATACCTACTTCGCCGGATTCATCCAGGACGACTGGCGCGTCTCGCGGAATCTAACTCTCAACCTCGGTTTCCGTTACGAACTCGACACTGACGTAAAGAACATTAGCCGCTACGATGAGTTGAACCCATTGATTCTTCCTTTTCTTCATGGGACCAGGGGAAAAGATGTTAATAACTTTGCGCCTAGGGTCGGTTTTAACTACGCGACGGACGACGGCAACTTCAGCATTCATGGTAGCTATGGAATCTACTACGATCGAATTACGCTGGGGATTCAGTCACTTGAACGTGGACTGGATGGCCGGGCCTTGCCGGTAGATGTGCGTGCGGGAAATGTATTCTTCATACCACCGCAGTTTCTTTTCGATCCAGTAAACGGAAAATTTCCTCCGGGAGCTCCGACACTCGCGAACCCGTTTACGGGATTCATTCTGCCTGGCGCCGGCGCCGGGGGCATAAACATCATCGACAATACGATGCAGAATCCGATGGTTCAGCAAATGAATGTCGGCATCCAGAAACAGTTTGGGCAAGACTACGTGTTGCGCGTGGACTACCTGCACAATTTTGGCACCCACTTCATAATCGGACGTCCAATTGGCCAGGTCTTCAATCCTGTTGTCGGCGGTCCGGACGTGGTGAAGAATCTCGAGTCAAGTGTCAAAACCAAGTATGACGGCCTCCTAATCAGTTTTGAGAAGCGGCTGTCGAAGAGATTTCAGTTTCGATCGGGTTACACTCTGTCCAAGACCTTTAATTATGCGCAGGACGACCAGATCCCTTTCTCGAACGGTCCGATAAATCCCAACAATCTTCAATTGGAATATGGGCCAACGCCGAATGATCAACGCCACCGATTTACCTTCGCCGGTGTCTTCGATCTTCCGTACGGCCTTCGTCTATCACCGATTGTGACCATCGCTTCGGGTGTGCCAATGGACATACTCGTGCCCGACGGCAGCCAACGCATTCCACAATTACAACGGAATGCGGGAAACAGACTGTTTCACAGTCCTGGTGAGTTGAATGCCTTCATCACACAGGTGAATGCCGGCGGTGGTTTTGCCGGACAGCCACTTCCGCTTGTTTCTGAGCAAGCCAAGTTTAGTGATAGTTTCAACTCGTTC
>QHXL01000525.1 GCA_003222935.1 Acidobacteriota bacterium | reverse complement strand
CCCAATGGCGGTGTTTTGCAATGGCGTCAATAAATCCCGCGGCGAGATCTTTGATGGCCCCGTCGCGTGTGGTTACAAGACCGTCAGTGACCGCTACTCCCTCGCCTGCGTCATCGGACTCGCTAAACTTACCCGCCAGCGAAGTAGCCAACAATCCAACTCCAGCACGGCTTGCAGCAATAGTCTTGCAGTGTTCATAAGCCTCTCTCAAAAAATTCACTACCTGCGGCACATCCTTTAACGAGGCAATGCTATCGTCACCACCTGGAACGTAAACCGCATCGAACAACACCGACGAGGCGGTAAGAAAACTCAGGTCGGCCTTAATCTGTTCACCGTTTGTTCCCGTCAACATTCCTAGTCGGGGGGCAACCGTCATGGCGACTGCGCCAGCGGTTAATAACGCCTGCTTCATTTCAGAGACTGCGGTATTGTCGAAGCCATCGGCGACCAGGAAAGCAACCTTGCGTGTCTTGATGCTGTCTTTTGGAAAATTAGGGTTATCGACGATGCTCAATCGAGGTGAGGTTTCGATTCCCAGCGTCACACGCTTCGGTTGAAACTTCTTAGGATCACCGTCAGCCGGCACGCTCATGTTCATGGGCTTGTCGAGTCTGGTGGGAACTTGCGCACCCAATCCCTCGCCTACTTTATTTGCGAGAGACTGATCGACCTGCGATAACAAAACCAGCATCCGCTCGCGGATGGCAGGCGTCTCTACTTTGCCCAACTCAAAACGCAGAGCATTAATGATGTGGTTTTGCTCAGTCGTCGTCTGACTATTAAAGAACAAAGTCGCCTGGCTAAAGTGGTCGAAGAAGCTCGCACTGCGCGCGCGAATCTTTCGGGCGTCAATCCTTTCTGCGTAACTGGTAAAGCCACTCATGTCAGCACCAGCCTGGAAAGGACAACCGCCTTTCAACGTGTTTGGTTCATAACTGGTCTGCCCGCGATTAATCGTTTGGCGCATATGACCGTCACGTTGATTGTTATGCAAAGGTGCAATTGGCCGGTTGATGGGAATCTCGTGGAAGTTTGGACCACCGAGTCGAATCAACTGCGTGTCCAGGTACGAAAAGAGTCGTCCTTGCAGCAACGGGTCATTCGTAAAATCAATACCGGGAACAATGTTGCCCGTGTGAAACGCAACCTGTTCAGTCTCGGCAAAAAAGTTGTCGGGATTGCGATTAAGAGTCAGCTTGCCAATACGACGTACCGGGACGATCTCTTCCGGAATGAGTTTGGTTGGATCGAGAAGATCAAAGGCGAACTTGTGCTCGTCTTTCTCCTCGACGATCTGAACGCCAAGCTCCCACTCAGGATAGTCGCCGTTTTCAATTGCCTCCCATAAATCGCGGCGATGAAAATCAGGATCCTTACCGGAGATCTTTTGTGCTTCGTCCCAAACGACCGAGTGCAAACCCAGCAAAGGCTTCCAATGAAACTTCACAAATCGGCCTTTGCCATTCTGGTTGATGAAGCGAAAGGTGTGGACGCCAAACCCTTCCATCATCCGCAGGCTTCTCGGAATGGCCCGATCAGACATCACCCACATAACCATGTGCATCGATTCCGGCATTAACGAGATAAAGTCCCAGAACGTATCGTGGGCCGAGGCAGCTTGAGGCATCTCGTGGTGCGGTTCCGGTTTGACGGCATGAATTAGATCAGGAAACTTGATCGCGTCCTGAATAAAAAATACCGGAATGTTGTTACCGACCAGATCGTAATTCCCTTCCTGCGTGTAGAACTTGACCGCAAACCCACGAACGTCCCGGGCCAGATCTGTTGAGCCGCGCGATCCCGCCACAGTAGAGAAACGAACGAACACAGGCGTCTTCACTGACGGATCCTGTAAAAATTGTGCACGCGTGTACTCGGCCATCGACTCATAAACCTGAAAGTATCCATGCGCTGCCGATCCTCGCGCATGAACGACGCGTTCGGGAATGCGTTCATGATCGAAGTGGGTGATCTTTTCGCGCAGGATAAAATCTTCCAATAAGGTTGGACCACGATCTCCAGCCTTCAGAGAGTTTTGATTGTCATTTATGCGCACGCCCTGGTTTGTTGTCAGGTACTCGCCAGCACTGTCTTCAGCGTTTTTGGCAAGGTCATCTAACTTTGGATCGGCTGCACCCAGTCCTGCATTGGCCGGGAGATCAGCAGCGCTCGCTCTGGTGTTTGCAGACTTATCGGGATTCTTTCGCTTGCTCATGTCTAACCTTCCTCGTTCGAGATGATGAGATGTTCGTCCATTAGGTTGGTACTACCAAACTCAAAGAAGCCTGCCTAAGTAAGATCCCGTGCGTGTTTGTTCGTGTGTCTTTGTGGATCATTCCTCCGCCGAAAAAAGGATCCACAAGTCACACGAACGAACACGAAAGGGGGCCTGCACTTAATCAGAGGTTCTTCAATTATGAGTACCTGCTTTTTTCGCTTTGGCTTTTGGCGCGCGCGACTTCTTTGCCTGGGCTGCCTCAATAGCAGTCTCAACTTTCCTTACTTCCTCAGGTGGTGGAAGAACCGCCGGCATCCCAAGGGCTTCAATCCACAACTCACGCGTCCAACCAGTCGTATGGTAGAGATGCTCATCTTCTTCGTCTTCGACCTGTTCATAAGCCGGCTTGAGCAGGGCCGCTTCCGCAGGTTCAAGGCTCTTAGTTAGTTCGCCAATAAGTGCCCAGTTGAGATGGTCCTTCGTTTCGGCGAGGACAACGCATTCAGCGGCAACAATCTGCGCGCTGTTAGGATCGGCGCAGCGCAACGCCAACTCC
>QHXL01000152.1:502-14581 GCA_003222935.1 Acidobacteriota bacterium | reverse complement strand
GGGAGCGCAGGCGGGGACGCCTGCGCTCCCAGCATTGCGGCGCCTTCTGACGGTTAAATATGTATAAGAGTCTCATCTTTATTTGGGCTTGTGTTCTTGCGCTTGCGTGTGTTCAGGCACATGCGCAAAGTCCGAGCACCGAGATCCGTTGTTTATCCGGGACTGGTACTGACGACGCGGTGGTTTGGGATTTTTTCTGTACTGAGGGGCGGAAGAGTGGCGCCTGGTCCAAGATACGAGTGCCTTCTAATTGGGAACTCGAGGGCTTCGGCGACTACCAGTACGGCGGCGACCACCTGCGTGAGCCAACCAAGTTTCCCAAGGAGCAGGGAAAGTATCGTCTTAACTTCAACGCTCCTCAGCGCTGGAAGGCTAGCGTTGTACGCCTTGTCTTTGAAGGCTCGATGACTGACACCGAAGTTTGGATTAACGGGAGGTCAGCCGGCCCGATGCACCAGGGATCGTTCTACCGATTCAAGTACGACATTTCGAGTTTGTTGAAGTTTGGCGAACCAAATCTCCTCGAGATCACGGTTAGCAAAGAGTCGTCGAACACGGGTGTCAATCGTGCAGAGCGCCTTGGTGACTACTGGAACTTTGGTGGCATCTTCCGACCAGTCTATCTCGAGGTCTTACCTGGAGGTTTCATTGATTGGACAGCGATCGACGCTCGTGCCGACGGGCAATTTACCGTGACCGCGAACCTCGATGGCGAGCTTTCCAATACGACAGCCGTCTCTGCGCAGCTGATTGATCGCACCGGAATTCCAATAGGTAAACCCTTTACCGCAAAGGTTGATTCCGTTAGCAAAGCAGTCACTCTGAAAACCTTCGTAGTGCGGCCCAAACTCTGGACTGCTGAGACTCCGAATCTTTATCGAGTACGACTGAACCTGCTGAACGGCGCTCGTGTTGTTCATAGCGTCACGGAGCGATTTGGATTCCGCACAATTGAAGTGAAAAAGGGAGACGGCATTTATGTCAACGGCCAACGGATACTTTTAAAGGGTGCGAATCGCCATTCGTTCTGGCCAGACACGGGTCGTGCACTCAACCGCAAGATCAGTTACGACGACGTCAAACTGATCAAAGAGATGAATATGAATGCCGTGCGCATGTCGCACTACCCGCCTGACAAACACTTCCTGGAAGCTTGTGATGAACTTGGTCTCTATGTGCTTGATGAGCTGGCCGGGTGGCAAAAGTCATACGACGCGCCGACAGGTCGCAGGCTCATCGGCCAAATTGTTCGTCGTGATGTAAACCATCCGAGCATCCTGTTTTGGGACAATGGAAACGAAGGTGGCTGGAACACGGAAGTTGACGACGAGTTCGCACGGTGGGATCCACAAAGGCGTGAAGTGCTTCATCCATGGGAGAAGTTTCGACTCACGAACACGGATCACTACGAGAAGTTTGACAGTCACACACGGTTGTCGAATGGTCCAGATATCTACATGCCGACCGAATTTCTTCACGGTCTCTACGATGGCGGAATTGGCGCTGGCATGTGGGACTACTGGGAGTTGATTCGCAAAAGCAAAGTTGGTGGTGGTGGTTTCTTATGGGCCCTGGTTGATGAATGCGTCAAGCGAACTGATCAGAACAATAAACTCGACTGCGCCGGTAATCGTGGACCGGATGGAATTGTTGGGCCTTACCGAGAAAGGGAAGGGAGCTTCAACACGGTTCGCGAAATTTGGTCTCCGGTGCAAATTGAGTCCGTGCAGCAGAAAGACTCGGCAGTCGTGTTGCGATTGGATAACCGCTACGACTTTACCGATCTGAATGAATGTCAGGTTGAATGGACTCTCGCTTCCTTTAGTGAGCGAGTAAAAGGACATCGCGTCATTCGGGCTGGCGTACTCAAAACTACCAGTATTCCTCCTCATACTGCGGGGGAGTTGAGGCTGTCGTTGCCGCCCGACAGAAAACAGTCAGATGTCCTTTATATAAAGATAAAAGATCCGGCTCAACGGGAGTTGTGGACCTGGTCTGTGGAACTAAAGCAAGCGACTTTTAACGCGACGGCATCTACCCGGAAACTTGAGCGAGTCGACAACGGCAACATCACCTTGGTTAGAAACGGAAGTCTCGAACTAGCTTTTGATAAACGGACCGGAGTTTTAGCCAGAGTCTCGAAGGGCGGCCGCAAGTTGCCCCTGGAAAATGGACCGCGATTCATTGCCTACCGACGAAATGATCGAAAGTACGATAGCGTCGCAGGTTCAAATCAACTAACGCACTTCGAAGTTCGCGAAGAGCAGGCAGCGATTATTGTCGAAAGTAGTTATGGAGGTCCGTTAAGGCAGGTTCGTTGGCGCATTGTGCCGGATGGTCTCGCGGGAGTCGCTGCGGAGCTGGATTACCAGTACGAGTTTGATGGCGTCGTTGATATGTTGGGCATAGATTTCGATTCTTCTGACAGGCAGTTTCGAAGCGTTCGTTGGCTGGGAATGGGTCCATATAGAGTTTGGCAGAACCGGGTGCACGGGACTCGGTTGGATGTGTGGGAAAATGCTTACAACGATTCCACGCCAGGCGAGAGTTGGATCTTCCCTGAGTTCAAAGGTTACTTTCGCGGACTGCGTTGGGCGAGATTTGAAACGACCACTGGGCCATTTTCCGTGTCGGCTGAGAGCCCGGATTCCTACCTGGGTGTGTTTAAACCGCGTGACGGCGTGAATGGTCTGTTTGATCTCCCTTCCATTGGCATTGCGTTCCTCGACGTCATTCCGGCAATGCGGAATAAGTTTCACACGACCAACGAAATTGGACCGCAGTCTCAGGCTAGAAAAGTTTCAGGATTAGTTAAACGCAATCTTAAATTTCAATTTGGCGAGTAAAGCCATCCACAGATTACACAGGTTACACAGATTCAGTTTTTACTCAGTTGGGGTGCGTCTTTGTGCTCGCATCGTGTCTTAATGAACTGACTACTTTCAATGACTAAGATCTGAATCGGTGTAATCGGCGAAATCTGTGGATAATTCTTTCATTCTACCGAGGAGAACTTAATGAAAAAGAATCGCGGAAAGCGACTCAACCGGCGCGAGTTTGTCAAAACTAGTGGCGCCGGAATGGCTGGTCTAACTCTTTTACCGCAGTGGTCTGCGGACTTGTTTGCACAGGCTCCGGGCGGTTCACTACGGCGCATCTTTCCGCTTAATCACCGCTGGCTTTTCAGCGAGAAGGTCCCAGCCAATGGAAGCAGCGTCGCTTTCAATGATTCAAAATTTACGCAGGTGACAATTCCGCACACGAACAAAATGCTTCCCTGGCATGGTTTCGACGACAAGGACTACGAGTTTGTCTCCCTTTATCGACGTCACTTCACGATGCCGGCTGGTCTAACTGGTCGTCGGGTTTTTATAGACTTCGGTGGAGTGATGACGGCTGCCAAGGTATCGCTCAATGGCCACAGTCTTGGTGAATACAAGGGCGGCTACACCAGGTTTTCGTTTGAACTGACACCGCACTTGAACTGGCGTGGCGACAACGTCCTGGCAGTTGAAGTCGACTCGACCGAGCGTTCGGATATCCCACCGTTTGGGGGCGACATTGATTACCTGACGTTTGGAGGAATTTATCGCGATGTCGATTTGCGAGTTGTGCCGCAGACGTTCATTGAAAACGTATTCGCCAAACCCGTGAATGTGATGGGTGATGGTCGGCGACTCGATGTTCGCTGCTACCTGGATCAAAAAGGCCCGGCAACTTCACCGCGTAAGTTAGTTGCTGAACTGCGCGATGGAACTCGAGTGATTGCCACTCAGACGGGCGAAGTTAGTGCTACGGATTCGGTGGCAAATCTGGTATTGGGAAACCTGGGCTCGATTGCTCTCTGGGAACTGGACCGACCGAAACTCTACGACGTAATCGTTAAGTTGTTTGAAGGCGAACGGCTGAGCGACGAGTATTCGACGCGAGTCGGCTTTCGTGAAGCTAAATTTACTCCTGACGGGTTTTTCCTAAATGGCAAGCATCTGAAGATTCGCGGTCTAAACCGTCACCAGACTTACCCCTTTGTGGGCCAGGCGATGCCGGCTCGTGTGCAGCGGCGAGACGCATGGATTCTTAAGAAAGAACTGAAGTGCAACATAGTGCGCACTTCCCACTACCCACAGTCGCCACACTTCCTCGATGCTTGCGATGAATACGGCTTGATGGTTTTGGAAGAGATCCCTGGTTGGCAACACGTCGGTGATCAAAAGTGGAAAGACTTGTCGGTTCACTACGTTGAATCGATGATTCGGCGCGATTGGAATCACCCGTCAATTGTTATCTGGGGCGTGCGCGTTAACGAGTCGGGCGATCATCACGACTTCTATACGCAAACCAACAAGCTGGCACGTGAACTCGATGACAGCAGGCCGACGGGCGGAGTTCGTTACAGATATGATTCTGAGAAATTGGAAGACGTGTTTACGATGAACGACTTCCAGCTTCCACTGCGTAAACCAAATCACCCGCTCTACCTCAATACTGAGTTTATCGGGCACATGTACCCGACCAAACGCAACGACAACGTCGAACGAGTCACTGAACATGCGATGCGTCACGCGCGGGTTCACGACCAGCTCGCATCTGAAAAAGGTTATGCAGGTGGTCTGGGCTGGTGTGCCTTCGACTACAACACCCACGCAAACTTTTGCTCGAGCGATCGAATCTGTTATCACGGCGTGTCTGACATCTTCCGAATTTCCAAGCCGGCGGGTGGATTTTATAAATCGCAGTGCGATCCGAAGGAAGAGATTGTGTTGGAGCCCGCGTTTGATTGGTCCAGGGGTGATCGGAATGAGACGTTCACAATTGCGATGGTTTCATCCAATTGCGAGAAGATAAAAATGTACATTGCCGATCGATTGATCGCCGACATCGGCCCGGATCGCGAGACCTTTCCCCATCTAAAGTACCCGCCGTTTGTTAAGAACATCCGCGACGAGATCTACAAAGGCGCCTGGGGTGATATGAAGATCGAGGGTTACATCGATGGGAAGAAAGTGATAACAAAGATGATGTCGGGTCGTGGGGCTGATCGACAACTGCTGGTCGAACCCGATGATCGTGAATTGATCGGTGACGGTATCGATGCGACACGGGTAGTGTTGAAGGTTACGGATGAATACGGTTCAGTCAGACCATTCGCAAACGCGGCCATCACGTTGAGCCTTACTGGCCCGGGTGAGATAGTTGGTGATAATCCTTTTTCGCTCTTTGGTGGCGTTGGCGCCGTGTGGATCAAGACGAAACAAGCACCCGGTCAGATTCGACTCATAGCCAAACATCCCGTGCTTGGATCAAAGACCGTGGAGATAACTGTGAAGCGACATTTACCCCCCACGATTTGATGCTGCTTGGAGGCAGGCGCCCTTTGTTATCCGATATGCTTTAGAGCCTCTTCCAAAAGTCAGCTTCTGAATTTACAAAGGACACATTAGCCAATTTTCAGGTTGGGAAGGTGGACCCTGTCCCCGCCGTCTCGCTTGAGCTCGGTGGATTCTTTAGTAAATCTCAGCGGGGACAGGGTCCACCTTCCCAACCTGAAAATTGGCTAAAGTTCATTTATCGCTCAGAGTCATAACTTTGCAGAAGCATCTTTAGCTTGTCGTGCCTTAGCTATCGAGGGTCTTAGCAGATAGCGCGCGACAAGCTAAAGCATATCGGACAATAAAGGGCGCCTGCGCTCCCATTTTACTGCGTCTCTGTTACGTCTCCTGGCTTCCGCCTACGATGGGATAGATCAGACCTGCAAGCACGGCTCCGATCAATGGCGCCACCCAGAACAGCCACAGCTGCGACAACGCCCAACCTCCTACAAAGATTGCTGGTCCAAGGCTGCGCGCGGGATTTACTGATGTGTTTGTTACGGGAATACTGATCAAGTGAATCAGGGTAAGCGCGAGTCCGATTGCGATTGGCGCAAAACCTTGAGGCGCGCGCGAGTCAGTTGTGCCCAGGATGATCAGCAGAAAGAAAAATGTCAGCACGACCTCAATAGCAAAGCCCGCCATTAACGAATAACCACCCGGCGAGTGTTCACCGAAACCATTCGATGCAAGTCCGCTTGCCACCACACTAAAACCAGGTTTGCCACTCGCTATAACTACCAGCACGCCTGCTGCTGCGAATGCCCCGACGCACTGGGCGATGATGTAAGGCAGAATGTCTGAGGCGGGAATACGCCGCGCCGTGAAGAGACCGACAGTAACTGCCGGATTGAAGTGTCCACCTGAAACATGGCCCACCGCGTAGGCCATCGTTAGTACTGTGAGGCCAAATGCGAGTGAAACTCCCAGCAAACCAATACCTACTTCCGGAAATGCAGCCGCGAGTACCGCACTTCCGCAACCGCCGAAAACGAGCAAAAACGTTCCCAGAAACTCGGCCAACGTCCTGTTGATGAGTGGCATGACTAGACTCCTCCAGTGTTAAATTGTTCGCGTTACAGCAGGCTTCAGTGCAGGAGTTAAAGCCAACCAAAATCAGTTAGGTTCGCAAATCAAGGGCGTGTGTGGACCCATAATAACTCGAATCGATAAAAGAGACGCAACGAATTGAGCGTAACCTTAAACGCTAAGTGATAGTTTTGGCCAGCTTCTTTAGCGTAGTTTCGCGGTGACCTCATAAAGAATCACCAACCTGTGTGGATATCCCAGCGATCCACAACCTTGCCATCCTCGACCACGTTGTAATGCGAGTGTTGTGCAGCTGTCAGGCACGAGTGATTCGCCAGCACCCTCAGGCGGGTACCCACCTTCAAACGATCGAACAGGCCATCTTTCCCCGTGTACACAACCCCGTGTTCCTGCGACATCTCGCCGACGGTCAAATTCAGATCGTTACCTTCCAGATCCAGGACCTTTCCATAACCGCACGTCGGATTAATGTCGACCGGGCCACGATCTTTTGAGAGCGCAATCGCTCCCGCATCGATGATCACTTTTCGCCGGACAGCATCGCGGTGGACCACTGACGCCAGGACTGTTAGTGCACAATCGTCGAGCGCGCAGCTGCCAAGTGTTGCCTGGAACGCATCGAAAAAGATGTAGTTGCCGGGTCGTACTTCATTGATTCCCTCGAGATGATCGACGCTAGTGATTGTTGGTGTCGAACCAATACTCACAATTGGAACCGGTCCAACCTCACTTCGCAGCGTATTTCCAAACCTGGCCATCAGGTCTCGTTCATGTCTTGCCAACGCCAACACTTCCGATTCCGTTTTACAGTGATAAGAATGGCCGGCGTGAGTCAGAATTCCCTCGAAGTTCAGATTCGAAGCGTCAGTTATACGGCGCGCAATATCGAGCGCTGCCGGGTTGGTAGGTTCAACTCCGCAGCGGTGATAGCCGCAATCCACTTTGAGGAAAAGGCTTAATGTGACGCCTTCTTTTTTTGCCGCGGCGTTTAACTGATCGGGGACGTCGACGTCATCGGTTAGGAATGAGAGTTCACAGGTTCGAGAAATCTCGATCGCTTCCTGAAACTTTCCCGGCTCGATCGGTATGGCATAAGTGATTTTCGAAAACCCGTTGGCCGCAAATGCTCGCGCTTCAGCGAGTGTTGAGACCGTCACTGCTCCCGAATGACCGGCAGTTTGAATGCGCGCGACTTCCACGGATTTGTGCGTCTTCACGTGAGGGCGGAGGTCAGCGCCGAATTGTTTGACGCGTTGAGTCATGCGTTCGGCGTTGCGTTTTACCCTGGTCACGTCGAGCACAAGGCTGGGTGTTTTCAAAGTTTCGAGCGTCATTTTCTTTTTGCTGATCAGTTTTGGATTAGGTGCGACAGACTATCTTTGAATGCTTCGCGGTGCAACCGGTGTTACTTACAGAAATACGCCATCCGCAGATTGCACAGAATACACAGATGCACCTGTGTGATTGAGTCCGTTCCTAAAACTCAAAAAGAAATCTGCGTTATCTCCGTAATCTGTGGATGCACTTTCTTTCATATGGTGCTGTTTCTCTCAAGACACTGTAAGAACTGACAGTATCAAGCCTTCCTCGATCCCAGTTAATCTTCCCGGTTGTTTCTTGCGAAAGAATCCGGTCCAGGCCTGGGATTCTGCGGCGCCGTTCCTGAAGGAGAAGAAAATGAGACATGTCGTGATACTCACGTTGGCGGTCCTTATGTTGGGTTCGTTTTTCACCGTGGCCCAGGCGCAAAAGACTTCTGCCGGTTTTGATGAGACAGCTAATTTCGCAAGTTATAAAACTTTCGCGTTTGATAAAAGCGGTGCTCGCAATCCTTTCGTCGACAAACTAATCGTCGAGGCGATTGAACGTGAACTCACCTCCAGGGGTCTCACGAAAGTTACCGAGTCTCCTGACTTGCGTGTTGTTTATCTCGCCGGGACCGGAATGGACATGCGTGTTGCGAATGTCCCGTTCTACCACGTTGTCAATCCGGCTTACAGCGGGATGGTGGGCAGTTCTCATCAACAGATGTGGGATGTTACGAACGGAACTCTGGTCGTCGATCTCCTTGATGAAAAGGCGGAGCGAACGGTCTTTCGCGGGACGATCGTGGAAGTTTTGCAGCGGGCCCCGAGTGTTAACGCCGTGGCCGATGCGAAGATGGTCTCGAAGCCAATCAACAAAGGTGTCGAAAAGATCTTTAAAAAGTATCCGATAAAAACTCAGAACCGGGCGCAGTAGCGCCGGGATATTTGGAGCCCACCAGCATGTTAGTTACCGAGATCAAGAATTACGACGTGGCCTACTATGCGGGCGGCAGGAATGTCGCCAGCTATCCTTACCGGGCTATCATTGGTTTGAGGAATGAGAACAACGAACTTGTAGGCGCCGCTTACTTTCATCACGACTCTTCAACCATGCCGGTCGCAGACACCATGAAGGGAAACGGCTACATCTCGTGTCACTATTTAGCTGCTGACTATCCTCACATTATTGATCTGCTCCGTAATGAGAAACCGGTGTTTGTAGAGTTTGAAGTGAAGCCCGGAAACATTGCGAGTATCAGAACAAGTGCGGAGCCTGTTGGTGAAGGTGAGATTAGCGCTGCACCGAACAGCGGGAGTGAGTAACAGCTCCCCTCCGTGACGTTTCGTTTCTCGTAAACAGGCTACTACTCACCACCTGACGGAGGTATTGGAGCCGATGGTGGTATTTACTGGTGTTCCCGACTTCGGAATACCGATCTGATCACCTGATTCCTCACAATCTCCTTCGTTTCCTCAAGCCTTCCAACAAAATCGAATAGACCTGTCAGTTTTGACAGTATCGCAATGTCATAAAAAGGAAGAAAGTTGGGGCGTTTAGCCGCAAAACCGCGTCCAGCGAAGATGTTTGCCTGGAGCAGCAAAGAGAGCAGGACTCAATGAGTCGTCCGACACGGTTCGCAGCTGACGGAATCCCAAATGGAAAGAGCAGGTGCACCATGTCAAATAAGGAAAATAACAAAATTGATGACAAACTAGGCTCGGCGGAAAAATCCTGTGAAGTCGTTGGGGATGATCTGCTAGCCGACATAAGCGGACTGATTTCAAAGGAAGTTCCCTCGGGCGTGGATCGACGTAGTTTCCTGATCCGAAGCGCCGTGGGAGGGGCTGCCGCCGTCATGATGGGTCGTACAGTTTCGACCCAGAACGCAATTGCAAAGGCACTGGCAACGATGCCGGTGCAGGGAACGCCGAAGCCGCCGCTCGCTGCAGATCTCAATGTGGTGAAGAAGGGCCAGGGGCCGGTGATGACGTTGTCCGATGAGTTCTACAAAGTAGGACCGGGCCCGTCGAGTTCGCACACGATTGGCCCGATGCGTATCACTTACGACTTCTACCAGCGAGCGACTAAGCTGCCCGCTGATAAACTCGCCAAAGCAACGGCTTTGAAGGTTCACCTTTTCGGAAGCCTTAGCGCTACGGGCAAAGGCCACGGCACTGAGAGGGCGTCGTTGGCAGGACTCGTCGGAAAAGAACCGGCAACGGTTGATCCGTTGTTCCTCGATAGTCTTCGAGATAAGCCGGACCAGACGTTCGAGGTCAAGCTTGGATCTAAATCAATTCCAGTCACTCTCAAGGACATTGTTTACGACGCGACTAAGGGCGACTTCAAACACCCAAATACGATGACCTGCAAACTGCTGGCGGGCACCGAAGTGTTGCTTGAGCAGGAGTACTACTCCGTGGGTGGCGGATTCATCGAGTGGAAGGGTTACACGCCACCGAAGAAGAACGCTCCGAAGTATCCGTTCCGAACCATGAAAGAGCTGCGGGCCCACGCCGACGGTAACAAGCTCTCGATTGCGAAGGTGATACTGGCGAACGAAACGTCTATCTCGGGACGCTCGGAAGAGGAGGTTTATGCCTTCATCGACAAGATCATCAACGCCATGGTGGCGACGGTAAAGTCGGGCCTTTCGATGTCGGAGGACGACGTCCTGCCCGGTCCGATAAAACTGCACAGCAAGGCCGCGACCGTTTACAAGCGGGCCCAGGATGACAAGTATGCTACAGACAAAGGAATCGGGTCGCTCGCGGCATTTGCTCTGGCGGCTTCCGAAGAGAATGCGCGTGGCCACCTCGTGATCACGGCGCCTACTGGTGGGTCAGCTGGCGTTATGCCGTCGCTGGTCTATGGGCTGCTTGAGGTCCGGAAGCTCGACAGGCAGAAGGTGCGTGACGGTATGCTCGCCGCTCTGGCAATTGGGTACCTGTGCAAACACCATGCGACGCTGTCCGCGGCCGAGGGAGGATGCCAGGCCGAGATTGGCGTGGCGTCATCGATGGCTGCGGCACTGGTAGCTACTGCGTACGATGCAGAATCGAATGTGGTTGAGAATGCTGCCGAATCAGCTCTGGAACATCACCTGGGCATGACATGCGACCCGGTCGCGGGTTACGTGCAGGTTCCGTGCGTCGAGCGATGCGCATTCGGCGCAGTCAAGGCTTGGACCGCATATGCGATCGCCAGCAACGAGATCGCGTCTCGGCACCGCGTTGATTTTGACGCAACGGTGATGGCCCTTGCCGAAACTGCGCGAGACATGAACAGCAAGTACAAGGAAACAAGCGAGGCCGGCCTCGCACTCTCGGTAGTGCTCTGCTAGTTGAAAGGGGCTCCTCAATAGAACCGGGCTTTAAGATCGTTCTAACGAGGAGCCTCTTTCCTTACCCGACACCCGACGGTTCTTAAGTCATGGGGACCTTCCGTGGCTTCACAATATGCCCCTGGAGGTTGGTTCACATGTCTGTTCACCGCACATCCATCAGACTCGCAATCGCTTTGGTACTGACGTCACTTGCGTTGTTCACGACTTCGGCCCTCGCACAGTCTCCAGCAACCGGACCTAATAGTACCGATAAGCCAACCGTCGTCGCCCATGGATCTCAGTTGGCGAACGCGGATGTCAGAGTGGCCGCTCGCGAACCCAAAACAGACGTCACGAAAAACAAAGTCGCAACTGACGAGACCAAGCCAAAAGACCTGAAAGACGAAATCGAATCAGTGAAAGCCGAGAACGCAGCGGTTCGAGAACTCCTTCGCAAGATGGAGGAACAGCAGCGTGTATTGCTTGAGCAGGTGGACCGTTTAGAGCAGCGGTTGAATAGCGGCGCGGCGACGAATGCGTCGAACGCCCTCAAGCCAATTGTAGCTGTTGATGGTTCGGTGCCCGCGCCGCCTGCAGGGAATGCCGCGTCGACCACTCCACAGCCGGTAGCAGATCCAATAGCTGCGGCTGCACCACCAGTACAGGGAAACGATGAGCGCTATCGAGATGGAATCATCATCTGGCAAACTCCGAAGGACGCAAAGGTGCCTTTCCTGCTGAGGTTCAACAACAACACCCAACTCAGATATCTAAGTACACTTTCATCCAACGATACTTTCACCGACCACCTCGGGAATGTTCGAGCGATTAACAAACGCAACGACATTACGGTAAATCGTTCGATGTTCATCTTAGGCGGCTATATCTTCGACGAGAGGGCGAAATATAGTCTAACCGTCTGGACTTCCGCCGGCGCCGCATCGATCGTTGTGGCTGGAAACATCGGCTGGCAATTCAGCAAGAAACTAACGCTCACTGCCGGTTACACGGGTGTGCCCGGAAGCCGTTCGCTTGTTAACACCTTCCCGTATTACACATCAACCGATAGAAGCATGGCAGACAACTTCTTCCGTCCCGGCTTTACCCAGGGCTTATGGGCCAGCGGAGATCTCGGGCACGGGCTGAATTATATTGCCTTCGTCGGTAACGCTCTCAACAGCATCAATATCTCGGCCGCTAAGATCGACACGCATTTGCTTACGTCCGGCAGTATCTGGTGGGAACCGCTCGGTGGGTACGGTGAGCCAGGCAAATCAGTGAACATGTACGATGATTATTTTGAAAAGAATAAGGTTCGCATCCGACTTGGTACATCGTTTACAAATAGCAAGGAAGACCGGTTCTCAAATACCGACGTGTCAAATCCTGAGAACACTGCGCTCTATAATTCCGATGGCGTTCTAACGTTCTCAACCGGAGCGTTTGCGCCCGGTGTGACCGTCGACAAAGCTAAATATAGAATGTGGGCGATCGATGGCGGACTCAAATACAGTGGGTTTGCGGTCAACGGACAGTATTTCACGCGTTGGTTAAACGATTTCGTAGCTGACGGGCCGCTCCCGGTCACATCGACGTTCGACCACGGCTATGAATTGTCAGCGGGCCACTTTGTTATCCCCAAGAAGCTAATGCTCTACGCGCGCGGCTCCCAGGTCTTTGGACAGTTCGGCAACTCGTACGAGTATGCAGGAGGAGCCAAATGGCATTTCGTCAATACCGAACGTCTATGGCTCAACGCCGAGTTGATGCGCGTCAGCAAGTCTCCTTATAACGGAGCGTTCACTCCTTATACTTCGGGCTTGAACGGTTGGGTGCCGATGGTCCAGACGATCATCGCGTTCTGAGATCGTAGGTTGATGACCCGAGCGAATCGATTGTTACCGGCCAACGCGAAGGACCTCTCGCAAAACTCTCATTCTCCCCGTGCTTTAGCTCGGGGTTTCGCAGCCGTTTGTTAGTTAGTAACCGTTTCAACGGTTTACAAAAATTACAATCCAGCTAGATAGCGCTTACAACGCTGGCAAATCCTCATTTGGTCGAGCCGTTGGCAAATCGTTGAAACGATTTTCAGTGTTTGAGCGACTCGTTACCCCGAGCTAAAGCTCGGGGAGAATGAGAGTTTTGCAATAGCCTGAATTACACACTAACCGAGGCAGCAGGTTCCCAAACATGTCCATACAATCGGGCTAATCCGCGTTATACCAACGACTGTTTGCACGATCGCCGCAAATTCCTTCCCGTGAACGTGAAACCCATTGAGACCTGTGCTAAGTTTTCTCCGATCTAGCAAGCCTTGCGTCAACCGCGGCCCGGAAGTTTGTTGACGTTCAGGGCCAGACGCCCCTAGCGTAAAATTTTCTGAGAAAAATTGGATTGGTTGGATACCCAGCGGAACCATCCGTGTGTCCAACGCCTCCCTATGACGATGACGCCTGAGAGATTCACTCTAATGCAATCACACGGAACGTATTGCGTGTCTTGAAAGGCAGTGTTGTCGAGATCGATAATTACGACACGACGTTGAGTCATTACTGTCAGGTGGGAAGAGCGCGGAGGCCTTGTTGCTGTCGCAGGCAATGAACGAAGCTGTCAAAAGGTTGACAGATGAAACGCCCCGTTCACTCGTCGGTCAAACTCTGGATCATTATCAGGTTTTGTCACTGAGCGGCACGGGAGGTATGGGGGAAGTATATCGGGCCCGCGATCTTAACCTCGGTCGCGAAGTGGCGATCAAACTCCTCCCGCAAACTTTTCCTTCCGGTGCGAAACTACGGTTCGAGAGGGAAGCGTGCGCTGCCTCCGCCCTTAATCATCCCAATATCCTGACCATCCATGAAATCGAACAGGCAGATGACCATCGCTTCATTGTCTCTGAATTCATCGATGGCGATACGGTTCGCGAGCGTCTCGTTAAAGGTCGTCTGGGGCTCGCTGAGGCGCTCGACATTGCCATCCAGGTCGCGAGCGCCCTTTCAGCGGCCCACGATGCTGGCATTGTGCATCGAG
>QHXL01000152.1:0-466 GCA_003222935.1 Acidobacteriota bacterium | reverse complement strand
TTTTGGGTTGGCAAAAGTGACTGACTCCTCGGCCACCTCCGTGCCACCCGAACAATCGACTGCGGAGTGGTTTCAAACTGACTCTGGAGTAGTCCTTGGTACGTTGGCTTACATGTCTCCCGAGCAAACCCGTGGACTGACTGTTGACGCACGAACCGATATCTGGAGTTTGGGAGTGGTGCTATATGAAATGACTGTTGGCTCACTACCTTTTACAGGCCCAACCAGAAGCGACGTAATGGTCTCAATTCTCGAAAGAAACCTGCCGGCTTTGCAGGACGACGTTTTCGGTCACTCAGTTGAACTGAGACGGATTCTTGATAAGGCACTCCGGAAAAGGACTTCTGAGCGTTATGAAACGGCGAGGGAATTTCTTGAGGATCTAAAGAAACTGCGAAGTGGGCTGGATACTCACGGCAAGCAAAAAGTCCATGGATCTTTCCGTCACGGAAAGCTGGTCGCGTTT
>QHXL01000524.1 GCA_003222935.1 Acidobacteriota bacterium | reverse complement strand
AAGGCTATTGAAGGCTTCTTCAATGTTGTCAAGAGCGTTCTTAGGTAAGTTTCCTTCGTACTGATTCTCAATGCGTATTGCCACAATAATTTGTTCCTGGATTCGATATCGAGTGTGAATGCGAAGCCAGTCACTTTAGGTGTTACGCGGTGGGTGGGTCAAGTCAGGCTACCTGTGAACGGTTTCGGGTCGGAGCTGTTCCGTCTGTTTTAAGTGAGAAGACGCCAGACTAACAACCCGATGATTGCGATCGCCACAACCGCCAAGTAATAGATAACTAAGAGTCCGGCGGGTCCACTCTTCGTCAAAACCTGCTTTGGAGAGCCCTCGCCGCTGTAGTCGTACTCCGATGTATTTTTCTGAACCATTTGACACTCCTTGTTCTAAAAGCACTCAAAACTATTGAACACTGGTATTAGCGGCAACGAGTATGCCAGTGTAGGATCGGAATAAGTTATGAGTAACCACTCTTTTCGTTTGCTGGTTACGAAGTTCAGATTGGACGCATCCGCATTCGGCGCGCCGCGCAAAATCGAAGAGGAAATCTATCGATGATTCGTTCAATGAGTACTTCTTATTCTTGCGGTTGAGACTTCAGGGTGAGGTCGTTAAATGATCAAATTCGTGTCAGGAGACATCCTCCAAACTAGGTCGGTTTACATTGCTCAAGGGGTCGCAACGGAATCGCAGGAGGGTCTGGGCACTGGATTGGCCCTCAAGGTCTCAACCAAATGGCCGGATGCGCAAAAACATTTCAAGCAATTTACCCGCAGTCAGAATTTCCAGGGGGGAGATATTTTCGTTGTGCGTCCAACCAAGAGTCGGCCTGGCATTATTTACATCGGCACTCAGCCGGACATGTATCAGGCGTCACTGTCTTATCTAAATCGTGGATTACGAAAACTGGCTCGCTATTGCGATAAGAATGAAATTGCATCTGTCTCGTTGCCGAAGATTGGCGCCGGGTTGGGAAAATTAGACTGGGAAGAAGAAGTCAAACCGCTGTTGCTGAAGCATCTTGCGGAACAAAAGACGAGTTTCTTTATCTATGAAGACTTTAAGAATGAATACGAGGGGAACTAAATGGACCAGAGAATGCCCGCGATTTTTTTCGGACACGGGAACCCGCTCAACGCTCTTCTTGAGAACGATTACACGTCCGCGTGGGTACGGATTGGCAAACAATTGCCGCGCCCGAAAGCAATTCTCTGCGTTTCAGCTCACTGGTATTTTCCGGCTACTGCGGTAACCACTTCAACCAGGCCACGCACGATTCACGATTTTGGGGGCTTCCCCCAGGAACTCTACCAGGTCGAATATCCCGCTCCGGGAAGTCCTGAACTTGCGAACCGCGTCCGAGCGCTGCTTGCTCCAACCTCAGTAGAGCTTGATGAGCGTTGGGGGCTGGACCATGGAACCTGGTCTGTGTTGTGTCATGTCTTCCCGCAAGCGGATATTCCTGTTATCCAGCTGAGCATTGACGAAACACAGCCACCCGAATACCACTATGAAATTGGAAAACGTCTCATGGGTTTACGGGACGAAGGAATCCTAATTATTGGTAGCGGCAACATCGTTCACAATCTGCACACCTACGCCTGGGGTAGCCGCAGCGTGGAGCCTTTCGATTGGGCCGTCAGGTTTGAGAAACAAGCGCGAGAGATATTGCTCAGCGGCGATTATGCTCCCTTGATCGCTTACGAGACGTTAGGTCGTGATGCAACGCTGTCCGTCCCCACGCCAGAGCATTATTTACCGTTACTTTATGTGATGGCTGTGAGTAGAGAAGGTGAGCAAGTCAGCTTTCCGGTTGATGGCGTCGATGGAATGCTGGCAGTCCAATTTGGCTGAACTCGTGGTCTAACATCCCGTTAGATGTTTCCTCCGATGGTGGTGTGAATTCTACATGCGACTATGGACAATTCATCCTCGATACCTAGATACAAAAGGTCTGTTGGCGGCCTGGCGAGAGGGATTACTTGCTCAGCAAGTGTTATGGAATAAGACAAAGGGATACAGGAATCATCCGCAACTCAGCAGATTCAAGTCGTCTCCCGATCCGACTGGTTCTATCACCAGATACCTCCGGGTCATTTATCAGGAGGCGGTGAATCGGGGATATAAATTTAATGAGGAGAAAATCGATTCAGGTGATTTCACCGGGCGGATAGATTGCAAGCGAGGGCAGCTTTTGTATGAGTGGAATCATTTGAAAGTTAAAGTGCGCTTAAGAGACGCAAGGTGGTATCGAGAGATAGAAGCGATAGAACAGCCGGAGGCACATCCAATCTTCAAGATAGTCGAAGGAGAGGTTGAAGATTGGGAAGTGATCGCGAACCGCAGCTAACAATGGCAATAAGCAAGTAGACTTGTCGACCGTCAAAGCTGTGTCCATCAATTGATGCGGCCTCAAGAAAGGCGGGATAGCAAAAATGATCAAAGTCAGTGTGCTCTACCCAGCTGGTGCTGGTAATACGTTCGATATGGATTACTACCTTAATCGACACGTCCCGATGGTTCTAGCGAAGCTCGGCCAGGCATGCAAGGGTGTCGCTGTGGAACAAGGCTTGGGCGGCATCACGCCTGGCTTACCACCAGCGTTCAACGCTATGGGCCACCTCTACTTTGATTCCGTGGAGGCTTTTCAGGGGGCGTTCGGCCCACACGCCGACGAGCTCATGGGCGACATTCCTAACTTCACGAACGTCCAACCAACGATTCAGGTGAGTGAGGTGAAGCTCTAGTTCGGTTTCAGGTGCTGCTCCCTCCGTGCGGCGACCGAACGAGTTGTCTGAGCGGACTTACCTTGGGCGGCCCCTGTCAGTGTTTGCGTGTGACAGCAGCTCAAGAGCCATATTTTCGCGCTTCTCACTCAATCCAAAAGGCGTGATAAACAACCATGACGATTTCGCGATTTCAGTCGCGATTTTTACTCCGCTCGCGGAGACTATTCGCAGATGGACATGGCGGGAGAATCCGCCAGCCTTGCTAGATGATTACATCCTGGGAGCATTCTTGCTTTATGGAGCATGGCGGGTTGGCAAAGATGTTCGTAGTGGTCAGCGTTTCCTGGCGGCAGCTTGGGCCTTCATGTGCGGCATGGCTTTCCTCAGCTTTTTCGATCAGGTGTATCACTACCGCCTAGGCATAACTGAACCCGCTCCAATCCCTTCAATCTGGGTGGCATTGATTAAGATGTCGGGCTAGCTTTGGGAATCTTGGCTTTGGTGCCGAGCCTAAGACCTCTACCTCAGGGCGAGCGCGAGATATAGAGATTCAAGGAAGAGTTTCAAATTCCACGCTTCGACCGCGTTTCGGTGAGTGGGGTCATTCATAGTTGTGCGGTCGAGGCGCTTAAGAGCAACATTCGATGTTTTCCATAGCGAGTCGTAACAAAAAATATATGACAGTTGTTTTGTTCCTTGTGCTGGCTGTAACCCAAACTCCGGCACAGCAACAGGACGAGGTATTAAAGAAGTTTGCCGGTGCTTACGTCACTCGTCACGACTTCGGTTGGGGTTCAATGAAGCTCGAAGCCGACGGGCACTTTTCGACCGGGAACGGCAGCGATGACGGCACCCAAGTCTCGACGTCGGGCACCTATAGCCTCTCCGAGGGCCAACTCCATTTCACCGAAGTGAAGATGACTGGTAAGCGAGGAAGCGAAGGAAGGGAGTTCAACTTACTTGACCCAGAAGAAAGGAAACAGTTTCACGAGGGTGGCAGCGACAAGATCCAAAGAGAATTCAAGATGTGGCCGGTTGAATGGTCGGGCCGTATGTATTTGCTTCACGACGAAGACCTGAAAAATTTTGCCGAGGCGATCAATCTCGGTATCGAACCTCGCGCAACACTAGCTTCATCTCACTATGTATCGCCTTGGTATGGAGCCTTTTATTTGCGAACAGGCGATGAGCAAAAGAGACCTACGGGGAAACCGCAGTTTCCAGGAAAATGGCTATCGTACCTTCTCGACAAACCCATCACGGCTACCGTGATCAGTATTGAGGAAGTAAAGAAGCTCGAATACAACACAATATTTGTTGCAACGACCAATAAAGGTAGCCGCGATGGGCTGAAAGTCGGTATGAGACTGGTTACCAAGGATGAAGAACCCTCTCCTTGGTTTGGAACGGAAGTGATTTTTGTTGGAAGGAAGGAGAGTCGGATCCGCACCGAGATGGTCAGGTCTGAATTAAAGGTTGGAGATAAAATTCGCTCGAGATATGTAACCAAAGCCCTTTACAGGTAAATCGCAGCTCTCTTGTTCGAATGAACGTTGTTGATTCCGCGCAGCAAAACGGTGGTGCACCAGAGGAGAGTTGAGGGCCTTCCCGTCTAGTTGCACTCCTAAAGGAGTGCATTAAAGGGCCCTACAGCCGTCGTTCTATAAACATCCTACTCCAAACGGAGTACGGAGGCTCTCCGATTCTACTGAAGTAATTAGAGCTCAAGGTCCGTGACGGCGCCGAGGCTCGCACTACTTACCAGCTTTGAATATTTTGCCAGGACTCCAGTCGTGTAGCGCGACTCCCGTGGACTCCAGGATTCATGACGTCGTGCTAGTTCGTCATCAGATATGTTTAGTTGAAGCAAACCATCATTCGCATCGATCGT
>QHXL01000523.1 GCA_003222935.1 Acidobacteriota bacterium | reverse complement strand
TTTCGATTTGACCGCCGGTGGTGCCGTTTGGAAGATTGGGAGTTAACTTGAACTTGAAGAACCCACGCAGGTTTGTCCCCGAAACTTGAACGGTAGTTTTGGATCCGAAATTTTGATTTGGAGTGTTCGACGAGACTTGAGCATCGTCAGTTAAGTTAGCGCGTTGGCCCGCAGCGATAAGGGGCAAAAGCAGGACCAGAATTACTGAACCGAAGACAACCGAGAACGAACCAACACCAACAAATACCCGACGACACGAAGAGCGGTTGAGGTCGTTAAGGGTGGTTGTGAGACGCATGACAGATCTCCTTTCAAAGACGAGTGCGAGGTTGGGTTTTAGGAAGCGGGTACTCAGCCCAATTATTTTCAGGAGTCGAACTGAGCGAATGATCTACCCGTTATTTTTCGCTGTCAAGCTTTTGTCTCTCAGAGGGTGAAGCTTGTGACCTTGCCGCGGGTGAGTTAGACAGGCGCTTACGGAGGCTACGGAGTTTGCGCCACAGGTCGGCTTGCAGCCCCGTGGTACCCTCTCCAACGTTCTTAAACTCCGTCGGAGTAATCCGTTTGCGTGATGTGCTTGCAGCAGGGTTCTATGAAAATTCAATCCGTGGGCCGCCCCGTATGCACCAGAATTACCCCACTCCTGATTAAAGCCAAAACTAAGCGTAAGCGTGCTCAAATGATATACTTACAACACACGTTCACCCCTACCAAAGAGTGCGGAACCCTCGTCGCGGCGGTTGGAAATGATGCGGCGAACGAAACCGCGCTTGTCGCCAGAAACATAAACAGACCGCCTTATTTGCCCTCCTTCTAACTGACACGCTTCTTCAGCGTCTCAGTAAAGCACTGACGCGAAGATCTAACCGACTTGGAGGTAGAACAGCCATGTTAGATAAAGATCAGTTGAGTTTTCCAAAACCCCGGTAAATGGCCCAATCACGATCCGAAGATAGGATCGGTTTCGGAAGCTAAACTTGCTGGAAGTACAAATTGGAAGTTAGGCATTGCCGGAAGTACTCCACATCCCACTCCGGAAAACATCTGAATAAAAGAGCTGGGAACTCCTTTTGGGTACGCTGCCAGTACGCGTCAATCATTCACACAACAACTCCTTCACCAAAATCCACAAACTTCCCAGCTTCCGACCAATCATCCGCTTCGAACACCCTCAGATGGCCACACGTTCCTCGTCGGTGCAAACCTCGAAGAAGAGTAATTGCCACAAAAAGACTCAAATGTGTTAGCTAACTTTTGCGACTCAATTATTCACTGCGCAATGCCAGTGATGGATCGATCTTTGTTGCCCGCCAGGCGGGTAGATAGCAGGCGATGAGAGCGACGCCGACTAGTATCAGTGCCACCACAACATAGATACGCACGTCAGTTGCCACTGTCGTGAGACCAAAAACCGAACTACCGATTAATCGTGTCAATGTCAAAGAGGCGACCAAGCCGAGCACGAGACCAAGCAGCACATTGCGCATGCCCTGAAGGATTACCATCCTGAGTATGTTCCGTGTACTCGCTCCCACAGCCATCCTGACGCCAATCTCGCGCCGGCGTTGCTTCACCATGTACGCCACTACGCTATAGATCCCGATCGCGACCAGCAGCAGGGCGACGACGGCGAAGAGACTCGACAAGACCGCCTGAAAACGTTGCTGCGCAGTAGCGGTAGCGACGATCTCATTCATCGTGCGTATGTTGTAAACAGGCTGCTCGCCGTCCAATTGGCGTACTTCAGCGCGAAGCGGCGTCGCGAAGTTTTCAGGTTGAGCGGACGTACGCACCATGACAACCAATCCCGGCATGCCAATGTAACCGTACGGGAAGTAGAAAGCAGGCGACGGGCTTTGCTGCGAGTTGAGCGTACGCACATCTCTAACGACCCCGACAATCGTGCCAAACGGATTGTTTGGCCCAGCACGAAAACTCTTGCCGACGGCGCTTTCATTCGGCCAATAACGGTGCGCGAAGGTTTCGCTAACGATCAATTCAAGCGGCTGGTCAACTCGATAGGGGGTCGCAAAGTCCTGGCCCTGTACCAACGGAATGCCCATCGTTTGGAAGTAACGCGGCGTGACCGCGTGTGCTTCGGCCGACGAGCGAGTCGTATTCGTGGCAGCATCAACTTCTTCGAGCATGATTTCCGTGTTCCAGGGATTAATGGTAGTCGGAGGTTGCTCTACCGCCGCGGCGTCAACAACACCGGGAACAGCGCGAAACCGCTCCAGCAGTTGATTGAAGAAATCGATACGTTGCTTCTGGCCATACTTCGATCCAGGCAAACTAATCTGCATCGTAAGAACATTGTCCGGCGTAAATCCTAACGGCACCGCTCGCAAACGCGACAACATACTCACCAACAACCCTGCGCCAACCAGCACCGCCACGGCCATTGTGACTTCAGCCACCACCAACGCGCTGCGCAAACGATGCGGCACCCGGCCACCATCGCTTCTACTGCCTTCTTTGAGTTTGTCCGTGAGATTCACGCGCGAGGCCCACCACGCCGGCGCTAGCCCGAAGATCAAACCGGTGAGCATGGTGACAAGTAAAGTAAAACCAACAACAGAACCGTCTATGCCTGACTCGCTCAAGCGCGCAATATTTAGCCCCTTGGCCGAGGCAATCAGTCTCGTCGCCCAAAAAGCCAATCCCAGCCCCAGAATGCCACCCAAGCCTGCCAGCAACAGGCTCTCGATCATCAGTTGTCGCACCAGGCGGGCCGGCGATGCGCCCAACGCAGCCCGCATAGCCATCTCCTGCTGACGTGTCGTCGCGTT
>QHXL01000151.1:5396-14512 GCA_003222935.1 Acidobacteriota bacterium | reverse complement strand
ACTCTTAATTCCCAGTTCTGTCGCCAGGTTGCGACCACCGTTGATGGAGAACTCCGGAGCGAAGTCTTCACTGAATACCCCGCGGGTGTAGTTAAGTTTCAGACTATTCACAACCGTCGCTGAAAACGTATGGTCATCACCGAGGAGTATCTGTTTCGCATCACTGAAAACTCCGGTGCTACCATTGACATCACTACCAAAGTTTCGAACACCGATGGCCGGAGTCAAGGTGTAGCGGAAGTTGACGCGATTATCGTCAGTAAGCTGGTGATCAAGGCGGAGCGTGTAACGCTTTTCATTCTGCGTCACTTGCCGTTCGAGCACCGCATTTCGGAGGACGCCATTATCGAGAAAGTACCCGGTCCCCTCCGGCTGAAATTTGAGTATCTTCGAGGCTATAGGATCGATGAATTCCTTTGGAATTACGTTTAGCGCATCGACAATAGGCGTATTGGCCGGACACTGGGGCTGACCATTGACCAGTGTCATTCCTTGCGCCGCTGTCGCACCAAACTGACAGAACCACCTGCCACCGCTCAGTACGATGGGAACTAACCGACCATTATTGATTGTGTATTGCTGGTAGATCGCTGATGGGCCGACCGAACTTGTCGCGTTTGCACTTTGGCCGGCGAATTGAGCTGCGACACTCGTTGGCAGCCAACCACTATTTGTACGAACGAGATTCCTAAAATCGCCCGAGCGTTCCGTCAGGGTCGGGAAAAGCGTCGTCGTTGTCACAAAGTCCTGGCGCCAACGAGGTTCTAACGCAAAGAAAAAGAATGTTCGGTCGTGTCCATCGTAAAGAGCCGGCCCACCTTCCCCAAAATGCGGAAGATAGACTGGCCCACCGACCGTGAACGACACCTGGTTATATCTCAGGTTGTTCGGCGTTCGAGGCGTCGTGCCGATGCGATAGGGTCTCGCGTTGAACGTTGGATTCCTGTTGTACCAGAGCGCCGTGCCGTTGTACCGGTTCGTGCCTGACTTGGTAGTAGCGTTAATAACGCCGCCACCTGTCTGACCATACTCAGCCGAGTAGACTGACGTTTGGACCGTAAACTCCTGGACTGTTTCCGGAGTGAAACTGACGACAGCTCGAGCGATGCCGACGCCGGTGTTGTTTACGCCGTCAGCAAGAATCGCTGTACTGCCTGAGCGACCGCCATTCAGGTTGAGGTTGAATCCGGGAACCGGCTGACCTGAAGTAACTTCAGGATCCTCGCTACCCGCATCGCCACTCACGTTTGGAGCCGTCACCGCCAGGTCGAGAACACTTCGATTATTCAATGGGAGATCACGAAGTTGTCGCTCGCTGATTGTTTGGGTCGTCGCGCCTGACTCGGTGTTGATAAGCGCCGCGTTGTCCACGACCGTAACGGTCTCAGCAACGGCGCCCGTCTCGAGCGCGAGATTGGCTGTGGCGTTAGATGCCGTATCGACCTTAACTTTTTCGATAATGGCCTTCTTAAAGCCGGTCGCCTCGACCACGATCCTGTACTCGACGGGGTCGAGTGAGTTGACGGAATAAGAGCCGTCACCGGAGGTGGTCACCTTCGTTGACTGATTTGTACCAATGTTGGTGACTGTAACGGTAGCCCCGGGCACTGCCGCACCATTTTGGTCCATGACAGTTCCACTGATGGCTCCTCTGTTTGTTTGTGCGTGGATAGCAACCACGCAAATCAGAGCGACGATGACAGTTTTGACTAGTCGCATGTCTACTCTCCTTTTAGTTTCAGCTCCAGAATCGAGCAACGGGATGCGAATGAGAATCTGGAACAAGACCTACACCCTTCAGTCGAGGACCAGCGTGGTGGCTGGTTCGATGAGAGCGTATCAACACTGAGGTACTCGGCTCGCTACTGGGTATTGAGCCAAATCGTCTCAGCCGATTTGTAGTGAGTTCCGGCATTACGCCAATACCGGAGAGAAATCTAAAAATAGGTAGTGCCCGTAGTTGAATTTTCTCTGTGTTACCTCTGTGCCCTCTGTGTCCTGTGGTGACATCTATCTCAGCAACTTACTCAACCACAGAGACACAAAGGGCACGCACAGAGGTAACACAGAGATTCTAATTAGTGCGCTACCAAAATTGCCTCAACTTGCTTTGCTACTGGGACAAACTAAACCAACTCGATGTCGAGTCGGGTGACTGATGATGGTGCAAACTTATGAACAAGACTTCCACCGGTAACTTGCACCGATATCTCCCTGGGGGTAACACGATTCGGATCGGCAAAACTGTTATGAGCCTGCATGTCGCTCGAGGCCAGGGTCATGCCAACTATTGACTTGATCGAGGCGCCACGGATCGCGATCTCTGTCTCGCGAGTTGCCTTGAGATCGGGGTTTGTCACTGTCAGGACGACACGCTTTCCATCCATAGACGCTGAGCCATTCAAGCCCCTAATTGTTGCCGGCTGCCCGTTTCGCGTGTAACTCGGTCGCGGCGAGGTGATCATCGTTCTCAACGACGTCTTCCCTTGATGGACTTTGTACATGTCGAACACGTGATAAGTCGGGGTCGTTACAAACTTATCTTCATGGGCCAGAAACAACGCCTGGAGACAGTTGACCAGCTGGGCAATCGCAGCCATCGCAACCTTGTCTGAATGTCGATGAAAAGTATCAAGCGTTAGTCCGGCAAGTATCGCGTCGCGAATTGTCGACTGCTGACCCAGCAAGTGAGTGTTGCTTACTTCACTTCCCGTTTTGAACCATGAACCCCACTCGTCAACTACCAGCTTCACGCGATGGTTCCGATCGCTTTCGCCCATTACACCCCAGCAATCGGTGATCATGCCCTCGATTCGATCGGCTTCGCGAAGAAGTTCGTACCATTCTTCTTCCTTGTAGTTGACAGCATCGCCTTTGCCCTGGAACCAATCAGTGGTGCGACCAGAACTCACGTTCCATGAGTAATGATGCATGGCCCAACCCCACATCGCGCCAAAAGCACGACGCTCGCCGAGTTTTGCAAAGAACCTGCGAGTCCAATCAAGGTCGCCACCGTTTGGCCCTGCTCCGACGAACCTTAGATCGACTCCGTGGCGCGGCGCCCACGCGGTAAAGCGCCGGTACTCAGCTGCGTACTCTTCAGGAGTGAAGTTTCCGCCGCAGCCCCATGATTCATTTCCGATTCCCCAGTACTTGACCCGGGCCGGCTCGCGATCTCCCTGCACCGCGCGCAGATCGGCCAGGGACGTAGTTCCCGCCGGGGAGTTGCAGTAGTCAACCCACTCGTAAAAGTCTTTCGCGGGCAGACTTCGCAAGTTCGCCGCGATGTAGGGTTGTGCTCCGGTTAGCTTACAGAAACGAAGAAAGTCGTCTGTGCCGAACTGGTTTGTGTCGTGCTTCCATGGACCATCGGGAGCGCCCGCCGGCCACTCGGGCGCGTCGACCCAGAAGTTTGAAGTGCGCGGTCGCTTGTCTTTTGGACCAGTACCATCGCGCCAGTTGTAACTATCTGCAAAGCATCCGCCCGGCCAGCGAATAACGGAAGGTTTGATCTTCGCGAAGGCATCTATGAGTGATTTACGAAGTCCAGCGACATTGGCAATCTTAGAGTTTTCACCGACCCAGATACCGTCATAGACGACACCGCCAAGGTGCTCGGCAAAGTGTCCATAGATTTCCGGAGCGATGGTTGCGATTGGCTCGCCGGTTAGTATTTCGATTCGCGAGTCTGCTGACTGTGCAGTCGGCATCAGCGAGAGAAGCTTTCGTCCCAACGCCGGTTGAGAAGTATGGGCCACCAGGGCGCCACCGCCGACGATTGCCGCCCCAATGAATTCGCGTCGCTTCATCTAGTCTCCAGTTTTTGAGCCGCGGATTTTCGCAGAGCAACGCAGATCAGAAGCAATTAAAACCAGAACTATTCCAATTTCATTTTCTGATCTGCGCTTCTCTGCGAAAATCTGCGGCTAATTCCCTAACGCTTTCCGTCGGTTGGGCCGGGCCACTTGTCGCTGCGGAAAGGACTCGCTGGTATACCAGTTTCGTTGGTTAGGTTCGGGTTCGCAGGGTTGTTATTAAAAGCGTAGCGAACGGCCACCGGCTTAGGGACCGATGCCGACCAAACTTTCACCTGGTTTCGACCAACAATCTTTGCGTCTGCCCAGTACCACTTTCCGTCCGCGCCGGCGATGGCAAACTCTTTCGGATCGCCACCGTCGCGTGTCTTCAAACCGCGACCCACTTCGTCAAAAGTGACAAACATCTCTGCACCGGTGCCAGACGGCATTGCGTTACGAAACACCGGCCCCGACTTCACTAAACCTCTTGAGTAGACTTCGGCGAGGGCCCAATGTGCCATTCGTTTGCCGACATCAAGTTTGTTCTTGGGATGGATATCGCGAGCCTCGCCAATATCTATCGTGACAATCAAACCAGTCTTTGCAAGCTTCTGCGCGGTGCGTCGTTGCGCCTCGCGAATGTGACTCCATGCTTCATCAGCAGGTTCACTGTTTGGCTGGCGATAGTTGGGCAATTGGATTATCCCAAAGGGGAAGTCGCCTTCGCCCCAACGCTCACGCCACGCTCCTATCATCACCGGCAACAAGATTTCATACTGCTCAGCACGTGCTTCGTTTGACTCACCCTGGTACCAGAACGCCCCACGGATCGAGAAAGGAATTAGCGGAGCAATCATCCCGTCGTAGATTGACGCTGCGACGCGATAGTCACGAAGAGCGTCAGGAACCGCCGGCGAAGGACGTGGCACCGCGCCCGCCGCCTTTGCCTTATCGACTTCTTCACGCCACTTGGCTATCGCCTCTTCGTATTGAACTTTTACTCGCGGCCGTTCCTCGTCCCAGGTCCTGGTCCGCTCAACCGTAGGTTTGAGATCCGCCGACGCGAGCAGATACTCGACGGGAGTCCATGCTTCTGCTTGCGAACCACCGTACGAAGAGTTGATCACACCAACCGGGACCTTTAATTCCTTTTGTAATTCAACTGCGAAGTAATACCCGGCGGCAGAAAACTCTTTCACTGACTCGGGTGTGCAAGCTGCCCAGGCGGCGAGCGGAGGTTTAGCACGCTTGAATGCAACTGCGCGGCTCACATTGAAAAGTCGAAGCTGTGGGTGATTCGCCGCTGCCATGGCAGCCGCGCCATTGTCAGTTTCGCTCAACAGGCGCTGCATGTTCGATTGGCCAGCTACCAACCAAACTTCCCCGACAAGAATGTCCGTGAGTTCGAGCTTGTTCTTGCCTTCGATTGTCATCGTTGCGGGCGTAGCGTTCGCGCGCAACGGACTAAGCTGGACCATCCACTTACCGCTCTGATCGGCAGTAGCCTGCTTCGTCTGTTTTCCGAATGTGACCTTAACGGTTTCACCCGCATCCGCTTTTCCCCAGATGGGAATTCGATGGTCACGTTGCAGTACCATTCCGCTACTGATCACATCGGGAAGAACAACATTTGCCTGAACGCAGATAGCGGTGAATAGCACCAGTGCAATTGGTGATAACTTTAGAATTTGTTTGGTTCGGGGCATCAGTTAAGCGCCAATCAGTAAGAGTTAGAAAGGGTGGTTAACCCGAAATAGAATGTTCGATATGCTTTAGCTTGTCGTGATGCGAGCAAGAAGCACTTTTACGATAATCTGCGGTCCCACCATAAAATCAGGGAAGTCTTTTATGTTCGTCACGACAAGCTGAAGAGCCTCTTGCAAAAGTCACTGACTTTCTTTGCTCCGGAGGAGCCTCATGTTTATAGCACTGCCGCACCCACAGCCTGCGCTCCGTCGGAGTGCCATGTGTGATGCTGCAGTGACCTAACTGGTGGACCGCAACATGGCACTCCTACGGAGTGCGTCGTTTTTAGGGCCCGGCGAGCTATAAACATCGTGCTCCTCTGGAGCAAACAATCCCGAGAGTTGTTCAATCCTCAAAGTACTTAGTGTAAACACAGGCTATATCTAGTGACTTTTGCAAGAGGCTCTAAAGCATATCGAACATTTTGCAGCGGGGGTAAACCACCCTTCCTAACTTGTACTTTCTTAGGGACTACTTAACTACCGAGCGGTTTGGTATTGGTCACTAAGGGACTCGCCGGCAACGAAAACCTCTCTAACGGATCCGGCTTCGAAGGATCAAATGGGGGCGAGCTTTTTATCAAGGACTTGGCCAACCCAAGTTTCGCCGACTTGATCCCTTCAACCACACACTTCGCTAATTCATAACTGCCGTAGTTGTTGTGATGTGTTCCGTCGCCATCTTTAAAAGCCAGCTTCGACTTTTCCGGTCCCAGCGCTTCGTAAAACTGCGTACTCATCGCGTGCAGATCGATCAGCGCGACACCTTCTTCCCGTGCCACCTGTCGAACTGCTTCTGGATAGTCGCCGTGCGAGTTTGTGATCTTTCCCTGCTGGTCGAATGTGCGTCTTTGAACGGGAGTGATCACTACCGGAATCGCTCCACGCTCTCGAGCTGCCGCAACAAACTTCTTCAGGTCTGCCTTGTAGCTGGTAAAGGCGCCAACACCCTCACCCTTTTCTTTTTCATCGTTGTGACCGTACTGAATCAGTAAATAGTCACCTGGCTTGATCAAGCTGATTACTTTGTCCAACCTGTGCGCACCGAGTGAACTCTTCAGCGACTCACCCGACTCAGCATGATTTGCGATAACAACACTCGAACCAAAAAACCGCGGCAGCATCTGACCCCAGCTGCTGTAGGGTTCACTCGGCTGATCGCAGACAGTTGAATCACCGAGCAGGTAGATGGTCGGCAATTTGTCAGCTCGTGTAATTTCGATCGCTGCCACTGACGGGTGGGAGCCGTTGAACTCAAGCGTTAACTTCTCATCCCACGCCCAGGCTTCAGTCGTCTTCTCTCGCTCCTTAAGTTTGACTTCACCGCCGCCAGCGATCTTCGGAGTACGAACGTTTACATTGAATGATCGCTGTACAAACTTGCCCACGGTCGTTACCTCTCCTTCCAGCATCAACCGGCGGAGTTCAGCTTTGACCGTTGTCTGAGTATCGCTCTTGCTGTCACCCAGCGTTAGCCGAACTGTGTAGTTGCCTTCGGGAAGTGCAACTGAAAAATAGAACGGCTTGTCACTGGTACAACCATCGATTCGAAGCGCATCTCCTTGCTTGCGATCCACACAGGAGACATTCGCGCCAGGCTCGAAACCGTATCCTGCCTCTTTGGAGTAAACCGTCTCGGCAAGCACCTGCTTGTAACCCGACGCAACTTTGCCCGGGCCAAAATCGAATCGATAGGTCTGACCAACCGCGGTAGCCCCCATCAACGCGAATATCAAAAGAATCCACAAACCACGCTGAGCAGTAAGAATGGAATCTCGTGGCATAGGAGTACTTAACAATTTGCAAGTTAGGAAGGGCGGTTTACCCCCGCCCTTCCAACTGAGAATGGACGATCTGTTAATGGAAGAGCGGGGGTAAACCGCCCTTCCTAACCTGCTCTTAGTTAGACTATTTCTTACCGCTCGAGACTGCTTAGGACGTAGCCTTCTTCAGCTCAACTGCGTACACGTGCGTTGGGCCAAGCATGTTGGAGCGGAAAATGATCCACTTCTGATCCGGTGTGAAGGTCACATTCGGTTCCAGGTTGTAATTGTGCTTCTCCAGATTCACCAACTTCTCCGCCTTGAAAAAGCCCGGCTGGATGAACTCCTTTTGATTGGGCCAGGCACCATCAGTTCGATCGGGCACCATCTCGGGACGGAAGAGATAGATCCACTGACCATTTCCAGGCGCCGCCACACTGCTTGGACCACCGCCATCACCCGCAAATAAAGTCCCATCCGGCGAAACGTTAAAATGGACTGACCATTCGCTTCGTTGCAGGCTGTACCAAACACGTTCTCCATTAGTTACGTTGTAGCCCGCCAGCCAGAAGACTACGCTCTTCGGAGTCTGCAAGTCGTACCAGATCATCTTGCCGTCGCCACTGAAGAACTCATGACCCTCGATCTCCATGTTCATCGTTCGCTTGTGAATTTGCGTCAACTTTGAACCGTCCGTTCGAATGGTCCAGGTGCGATCGACCTTGTGCCAGGGGCCCTCGTGACAAAACATCAAAAGCGTCGGGTCGGTCGGCGAAAACTGAATGTGGTTAAACCAGTCAGTACCTTTCAGCAAAGTACTTACTGCGCCCGACTTGGTGTTTACAGTGATTAGCCGCAGCGGACGACGTTCGGCCAAGCGACGTTCCATCATCTCGCCTTTGCCCGGATAGCTATCGCCCCGCGGTGCAGCTGGAGTCGCGCCAGGAACAGGTGCTGGAGGTGGCGGGCATTCGTCAGTTATCCCGGCAAGTAACGTCTCGTCGGCATTCACACTTGCGATTGATGTGCGTGGCGGCAGCTTGGCAACTTCACGCGTCGTCTTGGTGTTGAGATTGGTCGCATAGACAACGCCTTGTTTCAGGTAATAGATGTCGCCTGACTTCCTGCCGGTGATGATTACATTCACACGACCATCAACAACCTTCTCGATTGCGCGGGTCTTCAAGTTAATGGTTGAGAGACCTGTCGGCGTCGTGATGATCAACTTCTCACCATCAGGCGTGTAGGCATTTTGATGAAAGTAAAGACTCGCGCTACCCGGTTCATCTGACAAACGAATGACGCGATGACCCGTGTCTGGATCGACCCACTCACGCGGCAGATCCTGGGCCATCACACTCAACGCTCCCAGCGCTATAATCATCAACAATCCAAGAATTCTCATTTCTAACTCCCTTCAAATCAGTTGGCAGTAGGCACGGGCAGTAGGCAGGTAGACGGTCGCGGCTAGCTGTAGTCCGTATTCTTTCGAACCTGCCTCTGCTGCTGCCTACTGCTACTGATTCTCCTGCCTGCTGCTCCTGCTTACTGCCCCAGCTCACTGCGCCGTATATCCACCATCGACCATCAAACTCGTACCTGTTATGAATGACGACTCATCGCAGGCAAGGAACAAAATCGGGTAGGCACATTCACGTGGAGCCCCGACGCGATTCAGCAAATGCTTCGGCGCCTCTGCGGCAATGAACTCTTCCATTGTCATCCCGACTCGTGCCATGTGCTCCTCGGAAGCACGCGTCAAAATCGTACCGGGACAAACGCAGTTCACACGAATGTTGAATGGCGCGAGG
>QHXL01000151.1:1114-5315 GCA_003222935.1 Acidobacteriota bacterium | reverse complement strand
GTGATGAACGATGGTTGGGCGATAAAGCTGGATATCGAACCAAGATTTACAATTGCTCCGCCGCCAACCTTCTTCATTTGTTCCGAAGCAAACTTGCTCATCAGCGCTGTGCCCATGATGTTGACGCTCAGCATTCGCTGCCAATCAGCCACTGTCGCTTCAAGGCCTTTGAGGATGAAGACAGCACCGTTGTTTACGAGCACATCGAGCCGGCCAAACGTCTCAACTGCCTGGTCACAAACATTACGGCAGTCGTCTTCACTCGAGATGTCGGTCCTGACGAAGATTGCCTCAAACCCCTGGTCGCGCATCTCAGCCGCACATTTTTCACCCGCCGGCACACTTGGATTTGAGATAACAACCCTGGCGCCTTCTTCGCAAAACAATTGAACGGTTGCCTGACCAATGCCGACTGATCCGCCGGTAACGATCGCCACCTTACCTTTTAAACGTTCACCCATTTGGCCTTACTCTCCGTGCTTTGAGCTTCGTGCTTAGCTCTTTGATCAGGCGCTTGCTCTAATTACAAAGCACAAGATCAAAAATCTAAGCTCTTCTCAGTCAATATGAAAAACTTCATTCAGCTCCGTCGTCACCGGGCTGTCGTCATCATTCGTCAGCATTAAGTCTTTCATGTGCGACCACCAGCGCCGGCACGTCTCGTTACTGGCAATCCGTTGCCACAACTCTTCTGACTCGATCTCAGCGTAGGCAAAGAGACGTCGATTGCTACCTCGATCAAGAAAGATGGAGTAGTTATGGACACCATGGCTCTTTAGTACTTCCTGCAACTCGGGCCAGATAGGATTGTGACGCTTTTCGTACTCAATCCACGTCCCAGGCTTCAATGTCATCAAAAAGGATTTGCGAATCATGGTCTTTGGTCTTGGGCCTTTGGTCTTGGGACCCCGGTGCAGTAGCCCGACTGTCAAGGAGGGCTCAACGACCTCCAGCTACTCTCCGGCCCACCTAAGCCCTCCTTAACAGTCGGGCTGCTACTGCACCGGGCTACTGCACCGGAGTCACGCCTATCTACCCAATCTTTCCACCCGGAAACCGCTGCAAGACGTCCGGCTCGTACAATGGAATAAAGACATCCGTCTCGCGTTTAATTCGCGCCGCTGTGATGTAGTACTCCTCGAGACTCTCTTGAATTCCCAACGGCTCGCCATCTTCCAGGTTGCCGTACTTGAACAAACAATCCGAGATACCGACCCGACCGATCTCCGTATCGACGACGTAACACATCGACGAGCGATGATGAACACCCGCCCAGAAGGACCTAACTCCGGGCATCACTTCATCTTCGTCTTCCAGCAACCGCAGACGTTCATGACCTTCAAACGTCAAGTACTGCAACGTCTCATCAGATAGTCGAAACTCACGCGGTACATGCATCGGAAACTTCTCTGCATGAAAGTCTTCGATCCAGCCACGCTTCGAAATACACACCTGCGCGTTCGGAAATTTTTGAATATTTGCAGTGGCGTAAATTTGAATCGGCGTGATCAGAACGTAATCAACATCCTCAGGCTTTATCCCAATACTAGCTAAGGCATTTAGCGGCCGCTCATTCTCTTCCCTGGCTAACTTGCCACGTTCGCCAAAACCGCCGCCCCAACGTTCATTCAGCGCAGTTAAGTCGTCAGGTGGTCCAGTGTTAATGATGGCAGTCTTGCCATTGCCCTGAATCACCGCAATCCAAAAATAGAGTTGGACCCAATCATTCCAGTGGCTCATCCAGTAGACTTCGGGCCCCATGACATCGCATTGGCCCATTTTTAGGAGTTGGATTGTGTAGGTCATCAGATATTCGAACTCATTTTCCAGATCGCATTTGACATTTTTCAGTGGTGATTTGTACTCCACGCAAAACATACAAATGTTAACTGTGAAGTGAACCAACGAATCCAAATGACGACTGAAAAATGTCAAATGAGATCTGGAAAATGATCTCTTTCCGTCTCGTCTAAACCGTCAATAAGTCGCGCGTCCGCCCGTCATATCAAACGTAAACCCCGTAGTGAATCCCGTTCCTGGCGAAACTATGAACGCCGCCATGTGCGCAATTTCGGCAAGTGTGCCGCAACGCTTCATAGGGATCTTATCGGTCATGTACTTCACCTGTTCCGGCGGCATCGCATCAACCATTGGCGTTTGGATCACTGCCGGAGCAAGCGCATTAATCGTGATGCCTGATTCCGCGTACTCCTTGCCCTGCACCTTGGTCATTCCGACGACTGCCGCCTTCGACGCCGAGTACGCCAGCATGCCTGCATTTCCTTCTTTGCCCGCGACCGAAGCGATGTGAAGAATCCTTCCGTAGTTCTGTCTCAGCATCCATGGAAGGGCCGCGCGCGATGTAAAAAACGACGCCATAAAGTTGACGTCGAAAACGAAGCGCAGGTTTGCGGTGTTCACCTCATGACTCTTGATGTTAGTGGCCCCGGTTACGCCGGCACTGTTAACCAGGATGTCTATTCGACCCAGCCGTTCGCCAATTTGAGAGACAACATCTTCAACCTGCCCCTGGTTAGTGAGATCGATCGCGAAGGTCAACGCCTCGTGGCCGACTTCTAAAGCCGCTTCTGTCAGTGCTGCTTCGTTAAGATCCAGTAACGCGACACGCGCACCGTCTGCCGCCAGTTTGCGGGCGATCGCCAACCCAAGCCCCGACGCCGCGCCAGTGACGATTGCTACTTGTTCGTTAAATATAGGCATGTTTGAAATGTCCGATAAACTTCAGTTTGTCGTGAGATCGAAAAGAATGTGTCAAGTGGTATTGAGTGCTCGATCGTCCGAGTTGCAAAGCGTCATTTTTTGGTTCTGAAGGATGGATTGTCAGAGTCACGACAAGCTAAAGCATATCGGACATTTAAGTCATCACCACTTCACGACTCGCTTCATAAGGCCTGATCAACTGGAGCGACTTGTTTAACTCAACACCCCAACCTGGTGCATCGCCTAAATCGAGGTAACCGTTCTGTGGCAACGGCTCGTTCGTAAACAGTTCGCCGAACAACGGCACGAGCTTATCCGCCTTCGGACTCATCACCAGGAACTCCGCAATCGGACAATTCGAAAACGCGTATTGCATGTGATACGAGAACACACTCGAGCCGTGCGGGATCACAGGGATGTCGTAAGCCGCAGCCATTGCGACGATGCGACGCGCTTCAGTCAGCCCACCAACCCAGTTAATGTCGGGCTGCAAAATGTCAGCGCACTTCCGCGCAATCAACTCGCGAAAACCATACCGCGTGTACTCATGTTCGCCTGTCGTAACCAGACAAATTCCGGTCAGCGCCGCTTTAAGTGCTGCATAGCCATCGTAATCGTCGGGCGGCAAACACTCTTCAATCCAGAGGAGATCGTATGGCGCGAGCGCTTTCGCTAACTGAATCGCGTAGGGAACGGTCAGCGCCATGTAGCAATCGAGTCGCAAAGGAAAGTCAGGACCAACCTGTGCCCGCGCCTCCGCCATTACCTCGATATTCTTCTTGAGCCCCTCGTTGCCGTCACCTGGACCATACCGGCACGGAATCTTTGCGCCTTTGAATCCCCACTGCTGTGCAATATCAGGGCGCGACGTTGTTGCATAGACGGGGAGCCGTTCCTTTGTCTTTCCTCCAATCAATGCATAGACCGGCTCGTCCCGAAGTTTTCCCAGGCAATCCCAGATGGCGAGATCGACCGCGCTGATCGCTTGTACAGTTAATCCTTTCCGACCGTAAGGCATCGTCGCGCGCCACATCTGATCCCAGATCAACTCGACGTTGCGCGGATCCTGACCTTCGACGAAGCGGCTGAGATGTTTCTCAATGATGTAGCACGCCGGTTCGCCGCCAATACTGCAGCCAATACCGACAGTTCCATCCGTCAGTTCAACCTGGACCACTACGGTGCCGAGTGCGTTGATGCCCCAGCTGGTACGTTCAGCCTTGTACTGCTCATAAACGGACATTGGATTGGCGATGGGGAGGTCGATGATCCAATGACTGCCATGCTGATTGTGATAGTCAGCGCCCATTTCACTCGGGGCAATCACATACGCGCGCACTTCCTGGATTTTTGCTTTGTTCATGGAGGGAAACCTCTAGTGCTTTGTGCTTTGTGCTTTGTGCTTTGATCTTTGTACTTTGATCTTCGTGGCGAACACTAAGTACCAAGCACAAAGATCCAAGATCAAAGATCAAAGATC
>QHXL01000151.1:0-1084 GCA_003222935.1 Acidobacteriota bacterium | reverse complement strand
AAGATCAAAGATCAAAGATCGAAGATCAAAGATCAAAGCACTGCTTATCAGAAATTAAACTTATCAATATTCTCTTTGTTGAAGATGAAGGGTGCGCCCAGACGAACCTCGTCGTCCACGACCGAAATCTTACCCAGGCGTCCTGCGTTGATTTCTTTGTCGCCCTGCTTGAGTTCACCCTTACTTAAAGCGTTGGCGGCATAAACCGTCAGATAGCCGAGGTCAGTGGTGTTCCACAAGACAACGCTCTCAACCACACCTGCCTTGACCCAGGGCTTGTTCATGTTTGGCAACGACAGTCCAGTTACTTTCACGTCCGTCCGACCCGATTGTTTCACTGCTTCAGCAGCACCCGGGACGGCCGGGGCGGCTATAGCCATAATCACCTTCACGTTCGGGTACTTTTTGAGAATATTCTGTGTTTCAGCAAACGCCTTATCGCGATCGCCATCACTCGGTTGCACTGCCTTGAGTTCCAGGCCCGGATACTTCTCGGCCAACCGCGCACGAATGTTTTTGATCCATTCGTTCTGGTTAGCCGCACTCAATGAAGCAGTGATGATTGCAAACTCGCCTTTCGTTCCCATGATCCGCGCAGTTTCGTCGGTCAGCGTGTAACCGATCCCCTGCGGAGTCGCCTGGTTTATCAAAAAGTCGCGCGCGTTCTTTTCAGCGTCTGCGTCCCAGGTGATTACTTTGATTCCCTTTTCACGCGCCTTACGCAGCACCGTTGAAATTCCCGCCTGGTTCTCAACGCTGACCGCGATTACATCGACGCCTTTCGTGATCCAGGCCTCAACGACTTCGTTCTGTTTCGCCGGATCAAGATCAGTTGGTCCATCCCACAATAAATCAATGCCCAACTCTTTCGCCGCTTCTTCAGCTCCCTGGCGACAACTGACAAAGTAAGGATCTCCCTTGGCCTTCGGCATCATCGCAACCTGAATCTTGCGATTCGGAGTTGTCGTCGGTCCAGATTGTCCGGTCGTTGAGTTCTTGACCGAGCGAACGAGCATCCAATTGCTTCCGGCCACAAGCACCGCGGCCAGCAGAATCACGGCGCTGAGGACAGCCACCTGGGAAT
>QHXL01000520.1 GCA_003222935.1 Acidobacteriota bacterium | reverse complement strand
TAGAACCTGGGTAAAGGTGTTAGCGCCGTAGATACCGGCCGGGTTGTTTGCGAATGGATAAAGACTGAAAACTGCGTCCGCGCGCCCAGTGGTGGGAAACGAAATGACTGACGCATTTCCCACAGGACTCGAGTTCTGAAAGATTCCCGTGGCGCCGGAATTACCGAACCCGCGCTGACTGACAGTGGGAACAGCAAAACTCTCTTCGCGTGATCCGTTTATCAGCTGACCTTCGGCAGAGAGAAAATAGAAGAGCCGGTTTGGGACAAGTGGACCACCTAACACCAATCCTCCCTGTCCAAAAGTAAATGTGTCTTTCGCCCCACTTTGATTACGCACCGTGATGCGTTGTCCGCCAGCCGGACTCGTCACGCCGTTGACCAGACAGGTTTGATTGGTCGCTGGACATAGCAGGACTGCCTGGTTGTTACCCGCTGTAAGCGGAACTACCGCATTGCCATTGGACGAGTCAAAAACGTTTTCAGCGTTGAGCTGACTGGAATTGAAGAAACCATAAATCGAACCGTGAGTTTGATTACCTCCGGATTTCGAAACCGCATTGACCTGCGCGCCGATATTGCGACCAAATTGCGCCGGCGCAAGCAGAGTGATTGCCTGGTACTCTTTTATTGATTCAATTGGTTGAGGGATGAGTGCGACAAATCCCTGGCGTCGCACACCGATATCTTCGTCGTTATTGTCAGAACCGTCGACAGTGAAATTGTTTGAGCGCGAGCGCATACCATTTACCGAAAACTGTCCTGCCGATCCCACTCCCGCTCCAACACCTGGACCAGCAACGTTGCCGAGAGTTTCCGGTGGCGGTGACACGCCTGGTAAAAGCAAAGCCAACTCGTCGAACGAGCGAACTAAAGTGATTGATCCGATGGGTAGGCGCGAAACTTCCTCTTCAGTGAAACTTCCTCCTCGCCGACCATCGATGCGATTGATTGAGGCGCGAATGCCCGTGTCTTCTTCGGTGAGCGCTGGAGCAGGGGTCGGAGTTGCGGTCGCTACGCCCGTCGGTAAGGGATCTAACGAGACAGGGACAGGCACTACCTCCCCGGCATAAGTGATCAGGAGTCGCTGCTCAACAGACCGAGCTTGATAGCCCTTCATCGCCACGCGAATTGTGTAAAGGCCAGGGGCGAGGAGTCCTTCATAGAAACGACCCTGGGAGTCACTTGTCTGCTGAATATTGCGTCCGGTTTGCTGATTAATGATCTCGACTGTGGCGCCCTCAATTGCTGCACCGGTTTGGCTGTCGCTGACGACTCCCTGGAATGCACCGGTCAACGTGTCCTGGGCCATTGCGTCACTTGAGAGCAAAAGACACAGAGAAATCGATGAGAGCGCAAGGACGATCACACGTGCACAGCGTCGCAATCTTGGGGGTAGAGAGTTCATGTGCCTCCGGTTCTAAACGAACTGTATTGAGATTTATTCCATCATTGACAGAGCACTGGGGTAAGACTATGCCCCACCAGGGGCACTAGTGTTTAGGTGTCACATGTAGTCGAACTGTGAGCGAAAAGAGAAAAACCAATCAGTTTCAACTGATGACGGAGTCATCCCTTCCAACCTGGGCTTTATTCGGAACGGATTTTCTGAGCGCGGTGATTCTAGCTTACGAACTCACAGCGCTCAACCTTAAAAAGCTCCGACAGCGAACGGTACTTACCCTGGTCCCTGTCATCACTGTTAATACCACTTCGAAAAGACCAAACAATCAAGGCCCAAAACGGTGCCTGTATTCACCGGAAAGAATGAAAGCCTTTACCATCTCAGCATCCTGATAGTTACCGAATTGGTTCAGTTTGCCGAGCCAGAAATTGTAACCATCGAAATTGCTGTCAGGTAAATCGTCCGGGTTGCGGCGCAAGTAACCGAAGTACTGGAACAACACGAACGCTCGCCGAAACTCGTTGTCACGCAGTGTCTCATCCTCGGCGACCGCTCGCAGTACCTGAGCTCGCGTCATTGATCCATTACTCAACGACGTTACGAGCAGGTCACGCTCTGACTGCGACAGGGCTCCGCCGGCATTCTGGTTCAACTTGTCGACGAATTGAGCAGGAGTCATTGACGACGGCAGCGCCGTCGTGAAGCGTGCGCGCGTGACGAACTCGTTCATGAAAGCCTGCTTATTTGTCTCAAGTTTCTGCTGCCAGTTGCCA
>QHXL01000519.1:525-3302 GCA_003222935.1 Acidobacteriota bacterium | reverse complement strand
ACCGCGGTCGCAATTGAAAATGTGCGTTTGCTGCGTCGGGAAAGCAGCGCCAGGGAAGTTGCCGAAGAGTCAAACCGTTTGAAAGACGAATTCCTGGCAACTGTTTCCCATGAGCTACGCACGCCCTTGACCGCGATACTCGGATGGTCGCGTCTCCTTGATGCAGACTCGCTTGACGAGGTCGTCACTAAACAAGCGATCGAAACGATCGGCCGCAATGCGAAAGCACAATCGCAAATCATCGACGACATACTCGATGTGTCGCGAATCATCAGGGGTAATCTCTATCTGGACCTTCATCCACTGGAGCTGAGGCCAATAGTAGAAAACGCGATCAATGTAGTGCGTCCAACTGCGGATGCTAAAGGGATCGCCATTCAAACCGAACTCGAAAGTATTCCTTCAGCAGTCTCGGGTGATGAAAATCGCCTGCAACAGGTTATTTGGAATCTTCTTTCGAACGCGGTGAAATTTACGGGTCGCGGGGGTCGCGTATCACTGAAGCTTTACCAGGTTGGGTCAGCCGTTGAGATCAACGTCACCGACACCGGCCAGGGAATAAGCCGGGAGTTCCTTCCTTACGTGTTTGATCGCTTTCGCCAGGCCGACAGTAGCACGACACGGATGCATGGAGGACTGGGATTGGGCCTTGCGATCGCGAGACATTTGATAGAGATCCACGGCGGTAGCATTCGTGCCGAGAGCGCGGGAACGGGACAGGGAAGTTCCTTCACGATCAAACTTCCACTGTTGGATTCGGGTTCTTCCGTAGTTGCAATCAGTGAGTCAGCGGATACTGACGATGTGGAAGCCTCCGATTCGCTGACCGGTTTGTACATCCTGCTGGTTGATGACGATGCAGACACCCTCGAAATGATGACGACGGCTTTGACAAGTAAAAAAGCAAAGGTCACGGCAGTTGGAACCGTGAGTGAAGCATTGAAGGCAATCAATAACCACTGGCCCGACGTTCTGGTATCAGACATCGCGATGCCAGAGGAAGACGGCTATGGGCTGATCGCGAAAGTTAGGTCGTTGGAGGCCAACGGTCATCGTCGTATTCCTGCGGTTGCGATTACAGCGTATGCGAAGGACGAGGATCGAGATCGCGCGTTGTTATCTGGTTTTCAGAGCTATCTGGCAAAGCCGGTTGAATTGACTGAGCTGATTTCAGTGATTGCTCACGCGGCAAAAAGGGAAGGTTGAGAGCCTCTCACAGAGAGTAAATAACAAAATGGCTAAGATGCTGGTGAACAATATTCAAATCGCTTTTGACGACACTGGCTCCGGCTCGCCCGTCATTCTCTTGCATGGATTTCCATTCAACCGAACCCTCTGGAACGAACAAGTTACTGCATTAAGCGATGCTCACCGAGTGATAACCCCGGATTTGCGCGGGTTTGGCGCAAGCGATGTGACAGATAGCCCGGCCAATATGGCCGACATGGCCCAGGACGTTGCGGCGCTGATGGACTCACTGGGAATTGAACGTGCCGTTATTGGTGGATTGTCGATGGGTGGATACGTGGTGCTCGCGTTCTACAAACTCTTTCCCAAACGCGTTACTGCGCTCGTATTGGCCGATACACGGCCACAGGCAGATTCCGAGGAAGCAAAAGCCATCAGAGCAAAGCAAGCAAAGGAGGCGATCTCCGAAGGCATGGCCGGCATTGCAAACTCGATGTTGCCAAAGTTGTTTGCACCGGCGAGCGTTACCAACAAGCCGCAGGCCGTGCAACGGGTCCGCGAAATGATGATGACAACAAAGCCTGCCGGAGCTGCAGCTGCGTTAATGGGAATGGCCGCTCGCGAAGATCATACTGAGACATTGGTCCAAATAAGTGTGCCCACCTTGATTCTCGTCGGTCGCGAAGATCCGATAACGCCATTGTCAGACAGTGAAAACATGCATCAGCAGATCGCCGGCTCAGAATTGGTGGTCATCGACAACGCCTCACATGTATCGAATGTCGAACAGGCCGACGAGTTCAACTCGCATCTGGAATCTTTCCTAAACAAGCTAAACTAGCAACTCATGTCGGAGCCAAAGAAATTCACGATTGAAGAACGGGTGCGCTGGGGAGATGTGGATGCGGCAAGAATCATCTTTTATGGCGCTTACATAAGGTTCTTCGAAATTGCCGAAACCGAACTGTTCCGCGCAGCCGGTATGGATTACGGTGTTATGTTCGACAAGGCCGACGTCTGGTTGCCGCGCGTTCACCTCGAATGTGATTTTCACAACGCTGCTCGTCTCGATGATCTACTTGAAGTGAGTGTCTATGTTGCACGTATAGGCAGATCGTCGATGCGACTTAACTTTGAAGTAAGACGCAAAGGCGAAGAAGCTTTAATCGCCACCGCGCACTTTGTTCTTGCGGCAGTTAAGAGAGATACATTCGAGACCGTACCTGTGCCACAAGAACTACGCGACCGACTCGCGCCATACACTGTAAGACAAGAAACCGAATGAGAAACAACGAAGACAAGCTTGATGAGAAGCTGATCGATCCCGATCCGATCAAGCAGTTTCAGCAATGGCTCATCGATGCCGTCGCGGCTCAAATCCCGCTGCCCGAAGCAATGTCGTTGGCAACGATCAAGGGCAACGGACAGCCAGCTTCGCGAATGGTTTTACTCAAGAAGGCCGACAACGATGGGTTTGTGTTTTTTACAAACTATCGCAGTGCTAAGGCGAAAGAGTTGGACGCTAATCCAAATGCAGCGCTCGTTTTTTTCTGGCCGCAACTTGAACGACAAGTGCGCGTGGAAGGGAG
>QHXL01000519.1:0-494 GCA_003222935.1 Acidobacteriota bacterium | reverse complement strand
TTGCTACCAGGCCACGCGAGAGTCAGATCGGAGCGTGGGCGTCACCTCAGAGTGAAGTGATTTCGGGCCGTGCAGAATTGGAGTCACGCCAGAAAGAGTTGGAGGAAAAGTATCAAGGTCGCGAGGTTGATTGGCCGGAGCATTGGGGAGGTTATCGACTCGCGGCTGAACGGATTGAGTTTTGGAAAGGTCGCATTGGTCGACTCCACGATCGGATTGTTTATGAACGCCAGGCCGATGGCAGTTGGTCAATCAAGCGTCTCGCGCCGTAATCGGGAAGTCAGCAGCAGATCAATTACAAGTTGCGGCTACAAGTACCTCACTACGTGTAACGCCGCTTGGCCAATTTCTGACTAGTACTTTTCTAGTGAGGTACTTGTAGAGTCGTTGTCCAACTTGCACCGATCCAGACTGATCCTCAAACCCAAGTTCAAGTCTCAAATCGGCTTCAGCGCACTCTTCACTAATTTCTTCTTCAAATCGACATAACCCTG
>QHXL01000150.1:16708-17800 GCA_003222935.1 Acidobacteriota bacterium | reverse complement strand
TTACCAGGCAGTTTGGTAAGGGTGGTGGAAACTATCAGGTACTGTTTAGCAACTCGCGCACTTCCACTACGGCGACCAACAGCACACTCAACCCATTCTACTCATCCAATTTGAGCTTGAACTACAATCAACCTCTGTGGCGCAACCGCTCAATTGATAACAACCGTCGTCAGATTCGCATTCAGCGCAAGCGCGTAGAACAATCAGATGCTGATTTTCGATTGCGCACAATCGACACGATTACGAGAGTGCAGCAGGCTTACTGGGAAGTAGTGTTCGCTCTTCGTGATCAGCAGAATCAACTCGAGAACTTGAATCTCACTCGTGAGAATCTAAGAAATGTCGAGGCGCAAATTGCTGCAGGTGCAAAGGCCCCACTGGAAAGAGCTGAGGTACTGACTGAACTCGCGAGTAGAGAGACGGCTTTGTTAACCGCAGTACAGAACGTCTCAATTGCTGAAAACAATCTGAAGCAATTGATCTTCAAAGAGCCGTCTTCACCGGATTGGTCGAGTCAGATTACCCCTACCGACAATCCAACCTTTAGTGAGACGCCAATAAGCCTCGATGACTCTATGAAAGAGGCCCGCGAGAACAGACCTGAGTTGCGCCGTCTTCGCTTACAGGCCGAGATTAATAATATCGACCTGACCTTCTTCAGGAATCAGACCAAACCGCAATTCGATCTTCAGGGCACTGTAGCAACCACCGGTTTAGCGGGTACGCCAGCAGCAACTCTTCCAGCTGGGACGCCGCTACCACTAATCTCTGGCGACCCCAATACGGTAGCCAATGCCTTCCTGCTTGCACAGATTCAAGATATTCAGCGAAGAGCCATTTTCCCGGTGGCAACTGTTCCCACTGTATTGTCGCCATCCCTGACAGTGAATGATCTTGTCGGCGGGTATGGTAAGACGCTTACAAATCTTGGGAGCCTGAACACTTACAACGTTACTGTTGGCGTTGCTATTCAGATTCCATTCAAGAACAAGACTGCCGAAGCAAACCTGGCGGGCGCAAATATTCTTCGCGAGCAACTGATCGCGTCAACGCGCTCAACTGAACAATCAGTTGAAGTCGACGTGCGCAACT
>QHXL01000150.1:0-16697 GCA_003222935.1 Acidobacteriota bacterium | reverse complement strand
ATTGAATGCCGAGTTACAGCTCGAAGGTGAGCAACGCCTCTATCAGGTCGGACGCTCGACAACCTTCCTTCTGTTCCAACGCCAGAATGCGCTGACCAATGCTCGTGCGTCAGAACTTCGTGCACAGACTGACTACAACAAAGCACTTGCAGACTTGCAACGAGCCACAGCGACAACCTTGCGGGTGAACAATGTTACGGTGGAAACACCGACTCCCTAGGCCGACACCACGGTCACCGGCGAATCTGATTTGCCGTTTTCGATTTGCGATTGCTAAGGTAACTTGAGAGTTCGAGTTACCAAAGCAATCGCAAATTCGTTTTGTGCAACGACAATTCGGATGAAGATCAGCGCCACTATCATCACGTTCAACGAAGAATCAAACATCGAGCAGGCTTGCGAGTCCGTCGCCTGGGCCGATGAGGTCATTGTCGTCGACTCTGAGTCCACTGATTCAACTCGCACACTCGCCACCTCCTCAGGAGCTCGAGTCATCACCAACGCTTGGCCAGGATTCGCCGCACAGAAACAGTTGGCCGTCGATGAGGCGAAACACGAGTGGGTCTTTAGTCTTGATGCCGATGAACGCGTTTCCGATGAGTTGCGAGCGACGATTGAAGCACTTCGGCTGGAACCCGAGTCAGGGCTTGCTGATGGTTATCAAATAGCTCGCCGTAGTTATTACCAGGGTCGTTGGATACGCGGGGGTGGCTGGTATCCCGATCGTCAGTTGCGTCTCTTTAGAAAGACTGCCGGTCATTGGAAGAAACGTCACATTCATGAATCAGTGGAGATGGAGCCGGGTGCGCGCGTTGAGGCCCTCGACGGCGATTTGCTTCATTACACAGTCCGTGACGCAGCGCACCATCACAAGATGATTGGCGAACGCTATGCGCCGTTAGCAGCACGTCAAATGTTTGAAGAAGGCCGTCGGACGTCAGCGGTGTCGATCGCCACCGCAGCTCCCTCGGCTTTTTTTCGCAGTTTAGTTTTGAAAGCAGGCTTCCGTGACGGTCTGGCTGGACTCAGTATTGCGAGCTTTGCCGCTCACCATGCATTTCTGAAACACCTCATGCTTTGGGAAATGCAGAATAAGAAGTAGGTTTTTGTTTTTGGATCTTTTCTCTTTGGACGAGTCTTTTTATCCAGCTTCGCAGACCTAAGATCAAAAAGCCAAAAACAAAAACCAAAACCCCTAACAAACGCGATACAATTCCGGTGCATGCCTGTTTCCCTGTTAGTGGACCTTCGCGACTTACAATTATTTCCTCCAGCACTTGGCTACACCATCGCCGGAATTTTTGGCGCCATCATCGGTAGCTTTCTCAATGTCGTAATTCATAGGGTTCCAAACGAAGAATCGATCGTCTTCCCGAACTCTCGGTGTCCGTCCTGTGGCGCAGCCATCGCTTTCTACGACAACATCCCGATCATGAGTTACGTCATGCTCGGTGGTAAGTGCCGAGGTTGTAAGAAACATATCTCAGCGCGCTACCCACTCGTCGAGTTACTCACTGCTTTGCTGTTTGTTGCGGTGGCGTGGCACGACGGACTCAGCGTCGCACTTCCCTTTGACCTCGTGTTCTGCGCGGCCTTGTTAGCGCTGGTATTTATCGATGCCGAACACATGATCCTGCCCAATGTGATCACTTATCCGGGGATGATCTTCGCAGTCGTCGCTCGTCTCGCGATTCCATATTTGACGGGAACGCCTCACTTCGATGATTTACCTTCGCTGGCCCATGGGACGCTCGCTGCTTCACCAGTTTGGGTGGTGTCTGTCGTTGGCGCGTTTCTCGGTGCACTAATTGGGGGCGGATCGCTCTGGCTGATGGGTTGGATCTGGGAAAAACTTCGTGGCGTTGAAGCAATGGGACTGGGCGACGTGAAGATGATGTTCATGGTAGGGGCCTATCTCGGCTGGCGACTGACAATACTCACAATCTTCGTCGGCGTACTTTCAGGATCAATTATTGGAGTCGGATTGATGGCCCGGCAAGGCAAGAAGGACATGCAAATGCTGCTGCCGTTTGGGGTATTTCTCGGCATCGGCTCCATTGCAGCGTTGCTGTTCGGGTCATATGTGGTCGAATGGTACGCGGGCCAATTCAGGTAACGGCTACAACTTCAATGACCCGCAATCGTTTCCAATTCGGTTTGACGCTGCTGACGGGACTATTCCTTCTTGCCGTCTTGTTTGCGATCTTGCTGTACGCTGTTACGCCGCAGACGCCGGCTTCTCGTGGACCAATTCTCCTCGCGTCATTCATCGCCATCTTAATTGGCAGTCTGCTCTGTATCCTGTTCTTACTCCGCTGGCTACTGCGCCCTTATCAGCGACTCGTAGACGAAGCTGAGCGAGCTTCAGTTAAGTCGCACCTGCTCAAGTCGCAAGACGAAGCCGAGTTTGTGCTCGAGACGTTCCAATCCGTTGTGGCCCAACTCCAGGTCCAACGACAAGAACTGGAACGTCTCAGTGAACAAGCACGCGAGCGCGCTAGTTCCGCCGAGAAGTTTAGTGAACGAATTATCGCGAGCCTGCCGTCAGGACTAGTCGCTTTCGATGGCGACGGATTAGCGATCGCCATCAACACACCCGGTCGCACATTACTCGAAGTCGACGGTACGGGTCTCGGCGATTCATATGATGCCCTGCTTGGCCGTTATGAAGAGTTGCTGGCAATGGTTAGCGATTGTTTGAAGAACGGCACGCTATACAGAAGAACCGAAATCGAGGTGGTCACTCAGCAGGGTCAGACGAGGCGCCTCGGCGCGACTATCGCCCCAATCGAACTCGCACTCGAACGCGCACCACAGGGCGCGTTGTGCCTGCTCACAGACATCACCGAAGTAACGGAATTGCGCGAGCATGTAGCACTGAAAAACAATCTCGAGAGCCTGGGCGAAATGTCTGCCGGCCTGGCGCATGAATTCAAAAATGCCGTGGCTGCATTACAGGGTTATGTCCAACTCCTCCAGAGTCTCGATCTCAATGCGAAGGCTGCCGCGACGGCGGATTCATTGCTAAACGAGGTGCGAAGTCTTTCGGAAATGGTAACCAGTTTTCTGAACTTCGCCCGGCCACAACCGTTACAACTCGAAGAGATTTCAATCAAGGAACTAGTCACGGAATGTGTTGGTGAATTAGACGGACTCTTCAAAGAACTCAAGGTCGAACTCGTTTCTCACGGTGAGAGCGATCTCGTTGTGCCGGGAGATGAGCGAATGCTCCGTCAGGCGGTGTTGAATTTATTGAGAAACGCCGCGGAAGCAATTCCTGAAGAGAAATTGGAGCGCTCGGTCTCAATCAAGGCGGGACGCGAAGCAGAGGCTAACGGCAATACGGCAGCTGTAATCGAAATTCGCGATTCAGGAACCGGGATCCAGCCGGGTCAGTTACAGAAAATATTCATTCCCTTCTTCACGACAAAACCAAAAGGTCACGGCATCGGATTGGCTCTAACTCATCGAGTCATCACGCAACATGGCGGAACGCTTACGGCAAGTAACGCACCCGACGGTGGCGCAGTCTTTACAATCAAGTTGCCGGCAGATGCTCGATGAATGAATGTCCGATAAAAGTCAGCTTCTGAATTACAAAGGACCCATTAGCCAATTTTCAGGTTGGGAAGGTGGACCCTGTCCCCGCTAAGATTTACCAAAGAATCCACCGAGATCAAGGGAGACGGCGGGGACAGGGTCCACCTTCCCAACCTGAAATTGGCTAATGTTCATTCATTGCTCTGAGTCATAATTTTGCAAGAGCCTCTTTAGCTTGTCGTGACGTGATTTAGTGCAATCTCAGTTCTATCACGACAAGCTAAAGCATATCGGACTTTCCAGCTGGAAAATATTCATTCCAACGCCGGTCAACCAATTCAGCAATGTCTTCGCGCACGATGAGTTCATCGGGAAATCCAGGCTTAGTACGCGCATCGATGACTATCGGAGCTCGATAGACCAGGTGATGTCGCTGAACACTGGTAGAGGAAGCATAAATGTCAGCGGCGGGTTCGAAACGAGTCCAGGTAGACCACAGGAAATCAGGTGACGATAGCGCGACGGAGGCGTCGTCATGCAAAACAATCAACGGCCAGTCAGCAAAAGTCGGATCACTCGCAACTCGGGTTGCCAACTGATCGTCCTCCGCATACGAGGCACCTTCAAGAACCAGGCAGCCACCACAAAATACTCGAAACTCACGGTGTAATTTCCTGACAGGATCACCTAATCCCAACATTATCGCTTTGCTACCTTCGTTTACTTTTCCACTTGTGTAGTCGAGTGTGTCCATCGACACATTCGAAAAAACAAAAAGATCCGCTTCCGGTCGAAAACGTTCGAGCACGTGCTCGAGAAGCTTTGGAAAGTCACTCAAGTCTTGCGGAGTGTCGGTGAGCAACAGGAACTTGGTTAGTGAAAGTTGTCCTTCACCGAGAATACGAAATCCTGACACCAGTGCTTCCCGACCGTAACGCTCCTGTACAACTGCGGCGGCAAGCGAATGAAAACCTGTTTCGCCATAAGTCCACAGATCTCGAACCGAGGGCATCACTATTGGGAACAGTGGCGAAAGTAACTTTTGCAAGTAATCACCAATGAAGAAATCTTCCTGACGTGGCTTTCCGACTACCGTCGCAGGATAGATTGCATCACGACGATGAAAGACGGCGTCGACATGAAATACCGGATAGTCATGACGCAACGAATAGTAGCCATAGTGATCACCGAACGGTCCTTCAGGTCTTCGCTCGCCAGGGGCCGCACGACCAACGATCGCAAACTCGGCCTCGGCGGCAAGCCTGTGACCGCCACGCGGATTCCTGGTCATCTTCAGTTTTTCACCGGCGAGCAACGAAGCCAGCATCAATTCAGGTACGTCTTCCGGCAGGGGAGCAATCGCGGCAAGAATGAGAGCGGGTGGACCACCAAGAAAGATCGTGACCGGAAGGTCCTGTTCCAGACGTTCGGCTTCTCGATAATGAAACCCACCACCCTTTTGAATCTGCCAGTGTAGTCCCGTCGTTTTCGAGTCGAAGATTTGGATTCGATAGATGCCGAGGTTGTGCTTTTTGGTAATCGGGTTTTCTGTGTAAACGAGTGGCAAGGTAATAAATGGACCGCCATCCTCTTGCCACGTCGTCAACACCGGCAATTGGTCCAAACGAGCCGGGGAATCGACAACTTGAGTAACGGGGGAACGAGAAGTGTTCTTAGTTCCAAGTTTTAGCAACTCCACTGCTGTTGCTTTGTGGCGCCAGAGTTCCGCAGTCTTCGGAGGAAGGATCGATTCGGCGATGTGAACCAGGTCGCGAACAAGTTTTTCGGGTTTCGGGCCAAAAGCCAGATCTATGCGTCGGTCGGTGCCAAACATGTTCGTGACGACCGGATACCGACTTCCCTTCACTCGGGAAAACAGTAAGGCCGGTCCACCCTGCTGAATTACCCGCCGGTGGATCTCAGCAATCTCGAGATAAGGATCAACTTCCGCTTTGATTTCGATTATTTGATTTTCTCTTTTGAGAAGATCGAGGAATGTTCGCAGACTTGGGTGCATCCGGAGGAGAGTATAGCAGGGCGAGCGAGCAGGAGCAGGAGCAGGAGCAGGAGCAGGAGCAGGAGCAGGCTAAACTCTACGGCTTTCGTGTCAACGAAAACTTTCACTCCCACGAACCTGCCTACTGCCCCTGCCAACTGCTTACTGCTTCACGGCTTCTCTACAGTTCTTGGTCTGACGCGCGTCGTGGGTGTTTCTTGTCCTAAGCGCTTTTCGATCTCGTCGTGGGCAATCTCGGCAGCTTCAGCAACGAAGGGTTGCAGCGATTCTCGGTATGGCTTGATGATCTCGAGCGTTTCGGCGGTACCAATGCGCGCAAGCGCTTTCAACAACCCTGCATTCACACGAGCCGGATTATTTGATTTCTGCAAATACGAATAGAGGAGGTCCGGGCTCTCAAGTTCCGATAGATAACTAATCGCTTGTTCTTGCCTGGCGGAATCGAGTTCCCGAACAATCCGAAACAAAGCCTCCGATCGACCCATGCGAAAGAGCGCCCAGTCCAAAGCCAGGCGGACTTCCTTGTTCTTTTCCTGGAGCTGATACCCCTCAACCAACTTACGCTGATCTGTTGCCGCAAGTCGGGCCAATGCCTCGGCACTCTTCTGTCGCACCAGTGCGTCAGGACTTCCAAGTTGCCTGGCCAGCTCAGCGGTATTTGTCCTTGCATCAACGCCATCAATTGGTGACTGTGCATTTGTGCATACAAACGCAAGTAAACACGCCGCTGCGATTGAAAGTCGGAACATCACATAACTCATAATTCCCGCCTTTGAACTCCGAGAGTAATTCCTATTTCTTCTTCCTCAACTCTTTAGTATTTAAATCCAAATCAGCTGATGGAATGACTTCGACGTTTGCGAATCGTTTTTGTAATTCAGTCAAAAACGCCTTCGAATTCCCTACTATGATGATGTCGCTCGACTTCGCGTCTAGCTTTGAACTGCTAAATCGACGGATGTCTTCCGGCGTTACTGACTGCACGTTAGCAATATAGCGATTAATCTCGTCAAGACTCACGCCGTAAAGCGCCAATGAAGAGATGCGGCTTACGAGCCCATTGACTGCTTCCAGGTTGCGCGAGAATTCGCCGATCAATACGGCTTTGCGAGGTGTTAACTCCACTTCTGAAGGTGGCGCACTCGATAGCCGTTCAACTTCTCCCAACAGCAGTCCCGCTACCTCAACTGCCGATTCGTTCTTGGTCTGTGCCGAGGCGACATAGGGACCAACGCCCCTGCGAGCTTCCAACGAACTGCCGGCACCATAACTCAACCCTCGCTTGATTCGAATCTCTTGATTCAGACGTCCCGAGTATCCACTTAACACCGAATTCGAGACGATGCCGCGATAGTAATCAGCATCCTGGCGGTCTATTCCCTGTCGCAAAAGATATACGGCTGCTTGTCCGGCGTCTGGCTTATCGATTACCACGACCCGGTTTTTCTTCTGCGGATCGGGGCGGTACGCGGCCGGCAACGCGGGCATTCGTGTTTTTGGTTTGATCCAGTCGCCAAAGAATCGTTTCGCCACGTTGAACCCGTCAACAATTGAGATATCACCGCCGATCACCAGGATTGCGTTGTCTGGTCTGTAGTACTGACGGTGCATCCTCACGATGTCCGCTTGCTTGATGCGCTTTAACGACTCGGGTGTTCCCAGTATCGGGTGACCGTAGAGAGCGTCGCCGAACAGTACCTTAGCTCCAACGAAACGTGCGATCGAACTCGGTTCATCCAGCGCGAGCGTTACCGTGTCGAGATACTGTTGGCGCAACCGTTCAATCTCAACCAATGTGAAAGTGGGACGGCGAATGACATCGGCAAGTATGGCGGTCGCAGGCGTGAGTTTGTCAGACATCACTTCGACAGAAACGCTGGTGGCATCCCATTGGGCGACCGAGTCCAGCATGCCGCCCAGGCTTTCTACTTCATACGCGATCTTTGTGGCCGTTCGCGTCGTTGTGCCTTTGGTTAAAAGATTCGCAGTCATCAAAGCAGGCGGATCGACCTCACCGCCGTTCTTAATTACTAATGAAACCGTGACCAGTGGTGTGTTATGTCGTTCGACCACAATCACACGCAAACCATTTGGCAGTATTTGTTCGACTGGCTTTGGGAATTCGACAGAGCGTGGCTGCGACGGCGGTGGAGGCGACGTTTGACCCTGAAAAGCAGTCGCCGCCACCAGCACAACTAACACGAGTTTCGTGAACCTGATCATTTCGTTGCGCCTCCAGTCGATTTAGAGGCTTCCGGCAAGTAATGCAATACAAGCCTGTTCTCTGAAGTGAAATACTTCCGCATAACTCTTTGCACGTCTGCCGCAGTGACGGCCTGCAACTTGGAAAGATCGGTATTTACGTTGTTTGGATTGCCAAGCAAGACTGCGGCTTCGCCCAGGGCCAATGCCCTGCCGTCGCTCGACTCGCGTTCATTTAACTGGCTCGTAATTAACTGGTTCTTTGCTTTGTTGAGTTCAGCCAATGAAACTGGTGTGTCCTGAAGTTTTTTGATCTCAGCCAGCAACGAACGCTCAACATCCGCCGGTTTCTTTCCTTCAGACAACACAGCCGTGATCAGAAACAAACTTACGTCCTCGCGTGAATCCGTGGTCGCAGTAACTTCCGCAACGAGTTGTTGCTGATAGACCAGGGCGTTGTAAAGCCGCGACGAAGCTCCCACTCCAAGAATGGCCTGTGCGATTTCCAGAGGATAGGAATCAGGATGCGACTGGGCTGGGGTCAAAAAAGTCAGACCGACAGCAGGGAGATCATTTGTTCCATATTCAGTAAATCTAACTTCGCCTTTACGCGCCGGTTCTTTGATTTGAACTCGAGGCAGCAGGCGATCAGGTTTAGTTAGCGGACCGAAATATTTATCGACCCAGGCATCGAGTTGCTCAGGGTCGAAGTCGCCGACAACGACGAGCGTCGCGTTGTCGGGGCGATAGTAAGTTGAATGAAACTCTCGAACGTCATTAAGTAAGGCGGCATCGAGGTCTTCCATGCTTCCGATGCCCGGCCGCTTGTACGGATGCGCAACGAACGACTTCTGCTGTAATAGAAATTCGAAACGCCCGTAAGGTGGCGACAGTACTGTTTGACGGAACTCTTCCTTAACAACATCGCGCTCTGATTTGAAATTTCCATCATCCACATTGAGTGCACTAAGGCGATCTGCTTCAGCCCAGAGCAGTGTCTCCAGATAATTAGAGGGGACGACTTCGTAGTAAACGGTGACGTCGTCTGCGGTAAAAGCATTGTTGAAGCCACCGACGTCTTCCGTGAGTCGGTCCATCATCTCCGACTTCATGTTCCTGGTGCTCTTGAACATCATGTGTTCGAAGAGATGCGCGAAGCCGCTACGCTGATTTGGATCGTCTTTCGAGCCGACGTGATACCAAACCTGTATTGCGACGGTAGGACTCGAGTGATCGGGGGCACTAATTACCCGTAAACCATTCGGCAGTTTTCGATCAGTGAATTGTATTTGTGGCATTCGCGTCTGCGACGCGACTGGAATGGGAAGGCTAAAAAGCAACGACGAAAGTACTGTTAGCAGAACGGGGGCTTTTGAGAACACTAAGCTTCGACTCCAATTTTCAGGTGGTATGTTGAGAAACCGAATCAATCCAGGTCTAAGGGGTTTCGATAGGGTTTATCTTTGTCTTTTTCGGCTCGCTTCATCGCCTCCTGGAACTTTTCTTCGAGGATGCGATCGCGATCTTTCATTGAACTGAGTTCCTGGTCAAAAATCTGTTCGCGCACCTGTTTCTGTTTGTCAAGTCCTTTGACCATTTCATCGAACGATGCAACCGGTTTCGCTTTTTCCTCGTGGGAAAGCAAAGCGCCCGTTTGAACATCGATGGTCAATGTGGTTTCGTAACAAGGGCAAATGATTGTGAACTTTGATGTGTTGGCCATCACCGCTCCCCGGATCAATCAAGCTATTTTCGACGACAGTATACCACCTGCCCACTCGGCAGCCTTTGGGCACCAAAACAAAAGGGACGGCCGAAAAGGCACGTCCCGGTTGCTGACCGCCGTTAGCAACATTGTTAAGGAATAACTTTTTTGACTGCGCTACCTGCTTTCTTTGCTCCGGAAACGGCTGCACTTCCGACTTTCTTAGCTCCAGAAGCCGACTTCTCGCCGACTTTCTTCGCAGTATCAACTGTTTTACCAGCGACATCCTCAGCTTTGTCCGCAGTTTCCTTTGCGACATCTTTGGCGACATCTTTCGTCTCGCCTGCCACATCCTCGGCTTTGTCGCCGACAAATCCTGCCGCGTCAGCCACTTTATCGCCAGTTGCGACCAGAACGTCCTCGGTCTCCGATTTGATGCTGCTTTCTTCACCCTTAGGTGAGTAAGCCTTTACGGTTCGCGTGCCGTCTTTTGTTGTCACGACAACCCGCGAAATTCGAGAGTTACCCTTAAAAACCCTCTCCTGCGTTTTGACGCCTGAGGCATCGACCTTCGTCGTTACTTCAGAATTGTCGGGAGCCGGCTGGGTAGTGGCCTCAGCCACAGCTGTGTTCGAATTGGTTGAAGCTGAGTTACAGCCAGAAATAAAAGCCAAAGCCAAGACCAAGGTCAAAAGACTAACTATCTTTCTCACGTCAATCTCCTTCTCTCAATAGGATTCCGAGTTAGATTTGGCAATGAACGTGCCATCAAACAAGTCCGATTCTTTCAACATCTTTGTCATTTGAAAGTTGCGCAACGCGCAAAACCCATACGCTTTTTGTTCTGAACGTTCAATTACCGTACGCTCGAAATACGCGGGCGATCCAGCCTAATCGTTTGGCTTTTCGATTGACTTTCGTATGGAATTCCTTTAGAAGCACTCTACTACAAAATGGCTGGCGCGATTAAAAAGACCTTGCCAGCTCTATCTGATAGGCGCCGCCGTTGAAATCTTCGATTGCTTCAACAATAAATGGAATCGAGTAGATAACGTCCCTCAAGGAGCTTCTGATGCGCAGACTCGTTTTAGCGACCGTAGCCGTTCTGTTTCTCGCTGCTCTGTTGCTTCCTACACAACGTAAATTCGTTGTACAGGCAGTCTCAGATGGTGAACGGCTCGCGATGTACACAAAGCCTGCTGTTGTGCGAACAGTGGATGGAGCAGTTGGACAGTTTTTCTTCCAGCCGCCTGGTTATCAAGGACAATCCTACAACGTCTCATTCGTGGGAACTGGTTCGGGCTTCATCCTGAGTTCAAATGGCTATATCGCTACCAACGCCCATTGCGTCACCACAACACACGACGGTGAAGATAAAGCGAAGCAAGCGCTGTTCTATCAGATGGTTCAGCAGATCGCTCAGCAGCTCGGTAAAGATCCGCGAAGCCTAAACGCCAACTTTATCGACCAGTACAGTAAACTTACTTCGTTTCAATTGATTCACACAATCTACTTGCCCGACGGTAGTTCATATCCGTTCGAGATCAAGCAATTCGGTGCTCCTACCGGTGAGAGTAATGACCAGGGTAAGGACGTCGCGATTCTAAAGATCGAAATCAAGAACGCTCCCATTCTAAAAGTCGGCGACTCAGATAAAGTTCAGTTACAAGACCACATCACTGTTATTGGTTATCCCGCAGCTGCTGATACGAAACTCCTCGACTTCAAGTCGCTGATGGAAGCTACGGTCAACGACGGCAAGATCTCAGCCCGAAAGACAGCCACCAGTGGTGCTCCGATTTTGCAAACAAACACCGCCGCTACACACGGTAATTCAGGTGGACCGGGAATCAATGACCAGTTCGAAGTAATCGGACTCTTAACTTTCAGAGGCGACGTTGTTAACAATCAGGAAGTCCAGGGATTCACCTTCCTGGTCCCTTCCAACACCGTAATGGAATATGTAAAAGCGGCGGGCGCCTCCAATACCGAAGGCCTTACGGACACGTTATACCGGGAGGGTTTGGAATATTACTGGGATCAGCGTTACTCGCTCGCTACACAAAAGTTTGAAGAGGTTAAGCGTCTCTTTCCACAGCACGCTGAAGTAGAAAAACTCATTCAGAGTAGTCAACAAGCAAAATCAGAGGGTAAGGAACGTTCGAGTTTTCCCGTCTGGTTGATCGCCGTGGTCGTTATCGTGTTGCTGGTGATCGGATTGATCGTAATTATCGGCATTGTGATCGCAATCTTCGCCCGAAAGAAGAAGAAGTCGCCGGCAGGAGCACCGAGTGCCGCCAAAGGAAGCGGTGGACACCACGCACCGACACCTGCGTCGTACTCGCCGTCGTCACCTTCTCCGAACTATTCACCGTCACCGGCAGCAAAGGCCCAGCAACCACACATGCCGACGCCAGTGATGAATCAGGGCGATCAGGGAATGACTGTCGATTTATCACGAACAATCGCGATCTCACCAGAACTTGATACAGCGCCAATCAACTACGGAAGCATCAAGTTTATTTCCGGTGCACTGGCAGGAAAAGAGTTCATGGTCAAGCCTGACGGTGAGTTTGTTGGTCGCGACAGTGGAAGTGCCCAGGTGGTGATACCGGATCCGAGAATCTCGAAGCGTCACTTGTGGATTGGCGTTCGTGAAGGTCGCGTCACGATAGTGGACCAGGAATCGCGCAATGGAACGTTCGTCAACGATCCCAAATCACCTCGAGTCACTGAGAGATCTCTCAACCCGGGCGACACGGTGATCCTGGGAGAATCTGACGTAGCTCGTTTTGAGTATGTGAACTAGCGTGAAAACAGATTGCAGGGATTCTGCCTCTCAAGAATCCCTGCAACTAACTCGATTCATTTGCTTGCAGGATTTTCGTGGGCAGGCTTACTGAGTGGGAATCGAGCAATGCGACCAAATCCTCTGCCGGTACTGGCTTACTGAATAAATACCCCTGGATCTCGTCACACCGTAACAAATTAAGAAACTGCAACTGTTCTTCAGTCTCAACTCCCTCGGCAATAACCTTGAGCCTCAAATTATGAGCGAGAGTGATTATTGCCATCACCAATGAGGCGTCGTCGGGATCTGTCGTGGCGTCACTCACAAACGATTTATCGATCTTAAGAGCGTCGATCGGCAAACGTTTGAGTGATGCGAGCGACGAATATCCGGTACCAAAATCGTCGATTGAAATCTTCATTCCCATCGACTTCAACCCGCTAAGTGTTTCCGCTGCAAACTCCGCATTTTGCATGATCGAACTTTCAGTTAGTTCCAGTTCAAGGTATTTAGGCGCGAGATTGGTCTCGTCGAGGATTCTAATAATTGTCTGGGCCAGGTCCTGATCGTGAAACTGACGTGCGCAGATGTTTACGGCCATTTGGAGTGGAGCAAAACCCTGGTCCTGCCAACGCTTGTTCTGTAAACACGCAGTACGAAGTACCCACTCACCAATCGGCACGATCAAGCCGGTATCTTCGGCCAGCGGAATAAACTCTGACGGCGCGATTAAGCCGAGTTGCGGATGTTGCCACCGAACCAGTGCTTCCACTCCAGTGACTTCGAGAGTATCAACGCAAATGCGCGGCTGATAGTAGACCAGGAACTCCTCATTCTGAATGGCTCGTCGCAAGCTTGTCTCCATCGCCAGGCGCCTGGAGGCGAGGTCATGCATGTCCGCAGTGTAGAACTGATAGTTGGAGCCTCCTGATCGCTTTGCTTTGTACAGCGCCGCACCGGCGTTCTTGAGCAGGTTTTGGCTGTCTTCACCATCCAGTGGAAACAGACTGACGCCTACACTTGCTGTGGCAAACAACTCCTGGCCATCCAGGTCAAAGGGGAACTTGAGTACTTGCGATAGTGAACGAATGGTTTCGATCACATCCTTCGTCCCCTTAATATTCGTTTGCAGCAGAACAAACTCATCGCTACCAAAGCGCGCCACCGTGTCCGTCTCACTAATGCAGCTCTTCAGACGCTCCGCAAACTCTTTAAGCAGACTATCCCCGGGCGCGTGTCCCAGTGTGTCGTTCACCTTCTTAAACTGATCCAGCGATATAAAAAGCACGCCCAGATTCTGATCCGAGGATTTCGCGATTGCTACTGATTGAGCCAGGCGATCTTCAAACAAACTGCGATTTGGCAACTGCGTGACAGTGTCGTAGTAGGCGAGTCGATCTACTTCTGCCGTTCGCTCCTCCAGCAGCTGTTCCATTTGTTCTTTGTATTGTCTTTTCTCGCGTAACAAAACGTGGTGATGGAGGGCCCTCTCAACTGCGGCTTCAACGTGACGAAGGTCGAGCGGCTTAGTGATGTAATCGAATGCCCCAACGCGCATTGCTTCAATTGCGCTTTCAATATCCTGGTTTCCACTGATCATCACTACGACCGTGTCCGGGTAGAGCGAGTGCAAACGCGGGACAAACTCAAGACCGCTCATTCCACCCATATCGATATCACTCACGACGAGCTCAAACTTTTTAGTGGCGAGAGCCTTGAGAGCCTCTTCAGCTGAACTTGCTGTTTGACAAACGTAATAACTGCTCAGAATCGCTGAAAGCAAATTTCGGATGGGCTCTTCATCATCGATGATGAGTATGTTGGTTGGGCGATCCTGGAATGGAAGAGACGACATTGCCTATCGACTAATTGTTTATTTATTAGAAGCTCACCGGGACGGATTAAGCCGCTGTCTCTTAATATAACTGCTTCGGATTCAAATCCACCATTACAACCGATGCTCTGCGCACTCTCCGCGAGCGGGCAGAATGCTTTGCGCCTCGGGAAATCTAACCACAGTATGAGTTATCCGGTACAATCTTATCCATCCTGACCATGGAACTCTCATTTGAAGACTTCGGTCCTTTTGAAGGAAGGGTTTGGCTTAACTGCGCTCACCAGGGGCCAATCCCAAAGGTTGCGGTCCAGGAATTGATGGAGGCCGTGGCCTGGAAAGTCGCGCCCCATCATCTGACCAACTCCGAGAAATTCAAGGCCGTGCCTCAACGGCTGAGGACAGCACTCGGCAATCTCGTCGGTGTCCCGGGTGAAGAAATCATCCTGGGTAATTCAACGTCCTATGGGCTGCATCTACTCGCCAATGGTATCCGTTGGAAAAGTGGCGACGAAATCCTGCTCGTTAAGGGAGATTTCCCATCGTGCATCCTCCCGTGGTTAGCACTGGAGAAGCTCGGAGTAATCGTCCGTTATGTCGAGCCGCGAAATCATGTCCTTCAATCCGAGGAGTTGGTGGAGAACCTGACGCCCCAAACAAAATTGCTTTGCACCACGTCGGTGCATTCGTTTAGCGGCTACTCCATCGATGTAGATGCAATCGGAAAGATATGCCAAACGAATGGAATCAAATTCATTCTCAACTGCACGCAAGCGCTTGGCGCCCGCCCATTGAATCTGGCCTCAACTTCCGTTGATGCCATAGTCGGAGGCGGACACAAATGGCTATGTGGTCCATACGGCACCGGCTTTTGTTGGATGCGTAACAGTCTGCTCGATTCACTCGAGTACAATCAGGCTTACTGGCTGGCAATGCAGAGTGCTGACGATCTTGGCGGGAAGCAAACAAATCTTTCCGTCCGTACTGACCTGAAGGCACGCGCTTACGACGTTTTTGGAACGGCCAACTTCTTCAACTTCAAAACATGGACAGCGTCAATCGAATATTTGTTAGCCAAAGGAATCGACCAGATCGCGGCTTACGACAACTCGCTTGTCTCGCATTTCATCGACGGTATTGATTTAGAAAGATATGAATTGATCAGCCCACCAAGTGGCCCTTCCCGATCGACGCTGATCTTCATTTCTCATCGCAGCTCAGATTTCAACGATAAGATTTATCAAGAGTTGAAGCAGGCTAAGGTGGATGTTGCGTATCGGACAGGTAACATACGCTTGTCTCCTCACCTGTATAACACTACTCACGATATCGACCATGTTCTCTCGCTTTTGAATGCGTTCTCAAATGTCCGATAAACTTCAGTTTGTCGTTCTTCGGATGAAGGTTCCACAAGCTCAACCAACTATTTCGTAATGCGATCCTCTTCACCGACACTACGCCTCTCTAAATTGACGGGCGCCTTTGGAAAAATATGACGTCCAACCTGTCCTGGCGTCGACCAGGAACAACCTGGGTCGCAGCGATCGGATTTCTTGTCGCGCTAGCCATGGCTTTTGTGTTACGAGCGGAAGGTCGACTGTTCTTTTGTTCGTGTAATCGTTTTCTGCTTTGGGTTGGTGACATCTGTAGCTCCAGTAACTCACAGCAACTTTTCGATCCCTTTAGCTTCACACATATCCTTCACGGATTCCTTTTGTTCTGGATTATCAGTCTCGTGTTCAGAGGAATGTCGTCCGAGTGGCAAATCTTGTTGGCAGTAGTATGTGAGGCTGCCTGGGAAGTTTTCGAGAACACGCCTTTTGTAATAAATCGCTATCGGGCTGAAACTGCGGCGCTGGGCTATGAAGGCGATACGATCGTTAACTCTTTTGGCGATCTGCTGTGTGCGTTTGTAGGATTCCTGATAGCGCGTAGACTCGGATTTTGGCGATCCGTAATTGTGTTTCTGGTGGTCGAAGTAATCCTCAGCATCGTTATACGTGACAGCCTGCTGCTCGAGATCCTGATGCTTATTCGGCCCAATAGTGCGATCAAACAATGGCAGATGTGCCGTTAGTGTCAGGGAGACTGAGTCTGTACGACCTGTCGGCGGAAATTGAAGGGCGGCCACCCTTCGGGACTCTACGACGGCGATAAGAAGGCGAGGAGGAAGCGCCCTCTAATGGCTTTCATCGTTTGGATTGGCCTTGCAGCGAAATTCTTTAACCGCTTTTATTTTGTTCTTTGCGCGTTTGAAACCATCGAAACGGCAGTATTCTCTTTGCTCCGGAGGAGCATTATGTTTATAGCCAACGATCAGAAGACTAACTTGCGCTCCGTAAGGAGCGCCATGTCGCCCACCACTACATTGCACTCTTACGGAGCGCGTTCCATCACATACTGAATCTATAAACATCTCGCTCCTCCGGAGCAAAGACCTGTGAGGCAATTCCCCGGGGCTCAGCGCCTAATCCTTCGCTTGCGCATAATCGCAACGACCCATAAAAACCCTACAGCCAGGAACGGGACGAAATAGATCAGCAAATCCCACCTTCCATAACCCGGTGGTGTGGGTTCGACCGTGAGCAAAGTCTCTCCACTTCCCTTT
>QHXL01000518.1 GCA_003222935.1 Acidobacteriota bacterium | reverse complement strand
CAATGCTCAGATCATGGCTGAGGCTCTCGAACAGGCAAAGAAGGGTCGTTTCTATATCCTCGGCGCAATGGAGCAAACTCTTACCGAGCCTCGCGAAACGATTTCTCAGTACGCACCTAGAATTATTCAAATCAAGATCAATCCCGATAAGATTCGCGACGTCATTGGACCAGGCGGCAAGGTGATTCGTTCACTTGTTGAAGAAACCGGTGCAAAGATCGATGTTTCAGATGACGGGACGATTTCGATCGCCACTGCGAGTGGTGAAGCTGCCGATGCGGCCGTAAATCGCATCCGAGGACTCACGGCTGAAGCGGAAATAGGGGCTACGTACCTCGGTACCGTCTCACGAATCGTTGATTTTGGCGCCTTTGTCGAGATATTTCCTGGAACTGATGGTCTATTGCACATTTCTGAAATTGCAGACCGTCGTGTAAAGGATGTCCGCGACGAACTCAAGGAAGGTCAGCAAATCATGGTGAAGTGCATTGGCCGCGAGGGTAACAAGATCAAACTCTCCCGCAAAGCTGTTCTGCGTGATGAAAATCGACAAGCTGAAGCTGCGAGTAGTGGCGACGCCGAATAGACAACCTGTAAAACAGGACCAGGAGAGGAGGTTTGCATCACTGCAAACCTCCTCTTTTAATTAGGTTCCGAGTTCCTCAACCAGCGAAAAAGCTGGAATCTCCTCTCCATTCAACATCTTCTCTTATCACTAGCGAAGCCTGTTTTGGGCGCTGGCCCAATCAGTTCTCGCAGCAACGACGAAGACCCTTCGCCACGAAGGGAAGTACTTAGGAGGAGATTCCACCACAATGAGGAATCGAGTTTTCCGCCCCATTGGCGCCGTACTCAGCATCCTGTTATTGACCGGTATTCCGGCCCAGGCTGGACCAGTCGCACTTAACCAGGTAGTGCAGGTGATGAGCAACTTTCAAAATCCACCAGACATTCGACTACGCGGTGTCTCGCAAGATTCAATGCAGCTGGCATCAGGAGTAAGAGGTGCAGTGCATGTTTCTGGTGTTCGACAATCCGTAAGCGACGACACACTCGGGGATTCAACATTAGGCGCAACGATTGTTAACAGTCCTGACTCGCTTCTTTCGGGTATTGCAATGGAATCCGACCCGCAAAACGGCATCGAAGTAATCGACCAGGGTGACGTTGAAGGAACCGTGTGCGACTGCGGTGAAATTTCAGTTCCCGGTGGTGGCTTTCCAAAGTGGCCACTACTTTTCTTAGCAGCAATTCCGTTCTTCTTTATCCACGGTTGCGACGACTGCGACAAGGAACCGCCGCCAACACCAACGCCGACTCCGCCGGGTGTTCCCGAGCCTGCATCGCTCCTTCTGTTCGGAACCGGCATGCTCGCGTTTGGTGGAGCCTTGCGTCGACGTTATACAAAAGGAAAAATGGTTGCTGAACTCAAACTCTAGATTCCTCGCAACCCAATACTTCAAACTTGCCTTTGTTGCCGTGCTGGCGCTCGCGTTTGTAGCCGCTCAACCTTCTTCGACGGCCCAGGCAAAACCGAAGAAAGCGAAGTACGGAACAATCAAAATTCTTACTACCCCCGGTGGCTTTCCAGTCAGCATTGATGGTAAGTCGTACGGTGAAACAAGCCTGGATTATCGCGCATTCGATCTAGACCCCGGGCTGCACACAGTGATTATCATGTTGCCCAATGGTCAACGATGGACGCGTGAGATTGACTTGCCGGCAGGTCGGATTAAATGCGTCGCCTTGAACTATCGTCCGTCTCCGCCACCGTCGAAGTCGCCTTGTCCGTATCCGGTGAATATTTCTGCGCCGGTGACCGTGACCGAGGGTGAGATCATCACTTACACCTCCGACGTGTCGTATAGCGGAGACTCGACATTGAATTACACCTGGAGCGTAAGTCCGGCTAGCGCCCATATCGTTAGTGGCGTCGGCACTCCGACAATTACGGTTGACTCTACCGGACTGGCAGGTCAAACCATCACTGCAACGCTTATTGTGGATGACGGCTCTGGCGATGAAACGTGTCGTCAATCGGCGCAGGCATCGACGAGGGTTCCACCGCAAGAGAAAAGAATCATCGTTGGCAGAGAGTTCGATACATGCTGCAGCTGTTCGTACGACGATCAGAAAGCACGTTTGGACAACCTCGCAGTTGAATTGCAGAACGATCCCACGACGAGGACTTACATCTTCGCTTACGGTGGTAGAACAAGTCCCGTGGGCCAGGCGGATCGGTTACTAGCTCGTGCTCGCGATTATCTGGTTACGCAGCGAGGAATCGATGCGTCGCGAGTCACCATGGAAAATGGTGGATTCCGTGAGGAAGATTGTGTGGAGGTTTGGATAGTTCCGCAGGGAGCACCGCCACCTACACCGACCCCCACGGTACAACCCGGCGATGTGAGATCCTCGCCGGCACCTGGAACGAAGCGCAGAAACCGGCGTTAACAGTTTCGAGCAAGGGGGGCACAAGGAGACAAGAGTTCAACTCTTGTCTCCTTTTCTTTTGTTTGCCCTTCTTCTACTATCCAACCCACTAAACATAAAAGGATTACTAACTAATAACGTGCCTGCTCCGAACATCGATACCATCGTATCTCTAGCCAAACGTCGTGGCTTCGTCTTTCCGTCTTCCGAAGTTTACGGCGGTTTAGGTAGTGCCTGGGACTACGGTCCCCTGGGCGTAGAACTCTGTAACAACGTAAAGCAGTCGTGGTGGCGTTGGCTTGTTTACGAGCGCGACGACATTGAAGGTGTCGATTCGTCGATCATACTCAATCGAATGGTATGGCAGTATTCGGGTCATGAGGCAACGTTTCATGATCCTCTCGTCGACTGTCGCGAATGTAAGACGCGATTGCGGGCCGACAAGCTTGATTTGCCAGCTGACGTGCCGGCTGACACAGATATAACCGAACTCATTCGCAAGAAGGCCGTGAAGTGTCCAAATTGCGGGTCAACCGACCTCACCGATCCGCGTCCATTCAACATGATGTTTCGCACGACGTTGGGAGCAGCAGCTGACGAGAACGACCCGGCGGCTCTCGCGTATCTCAGGCCCGAAACAGCCCAGGGCATCTTTATCAACTTCCTGAATGTACAGACGACAATGCGCCGAAAGTTACCTTTTGGTATTGCGCAGGTTGGTAAGTCGTTTCGGAATGAGATTACCCCGGGAAACTTTATCCTGCGGACTCGTGAGTTTGAGCAGATGGAGATGGAGTACTTCGTCAAACCAGATGCTGAACATTTGAAGCTTGTAGACGAGTGGGTTGAACAGTATCTCGAATGGTTCAAGAGTATTGGATTGAACGGCGACAACTTGAGTTTGCATGAGGTTCCGGCGAACGAACTGGCCCACTACTCGAAACGCACGGTCGATATTATGTATCGCTATTTTCCTGAACGCGTGGAAGAAGAGCGTCAATGGGAAGAGTTGATGGGTATCGCTTATCGCACAGACTTCGATCTGCGATCGCATTCAAGCAAGCCGACTGATGAAGAAGGTAAACGAGTAAATCCTGATTCGACAGAAGACTTGTCGTACTTTGACGAGGCGACGAAGCAGCGCTTCTATCCACACGTGATTGAACCGGCCGCCGGTGTGAACCGTACAGTGCTCGCTGTGTTGATGGACGCTTATTCTGAGAAGACAAACGATAAGGGTGAAACAAGGGTGATTTTGAAGCTCAGTCCGCAGTTGGCGCCGATCAAGGCGGCTATTCTACCGCTCGCCAAAAACAAGCCGGAGATTGTGGGCATGGCCAAAGCGATCAAGCGTGCCTTACAGCCGGTGTTGCGCGCTGTGTATGACGACACCGGAGGAATCGGAAAGCTCTACGCTCGACAGGACGAGATCGGAACTCCGTTTTGCGTAACCGTCGATCACCAGTCTTTGGAAGATGAAGCTGTGACGGTTCGTGATCGAGACACCTGGGAACAGGAACGTGTAAAAGTCGCTGACCTGGTGGAACACCTACAGAAGAGATTGAAGCCACAACCTAACGTTGAAGCAGTAACTTCTTGATGTATGCCAGTAGTAAAGAAAAGAAACGAACAAACTGAAACTCGCTTGTTGCTCGAATCGAAGGAGCCGGTCGATTTGCCACCAGCCGAGATTGAAGATCGATCTGTGCTGGTCCAATTCGAACAGTTCAAGCCGTTCGTTCCGGAGTTACTGGAATCGTTGCGAAATGGCACCACGGCGGAACCCGTGCCTGTGATGCTTGACGGATCNNNNAGCTGTGGCATGCCGCCGGATCTGATATGACCAGAATCGATCGCGCTCAAATCATCAGCTGCCTTCCTTCCACACGCGGCGTCCAGATCCTCGTCGAATCTCCGGAAAACGAGTAGCACAGACTTCAGTCTGTGTTGTCATGGTTTCTCACCCGGTGAGTGACACAGACTGAAGTCTGTGCTACCTACTGTTAATTAGAGATCGATTGCATGCACGAAGTTCCTGAAAAAATAATCCAGATATCCCTTGCCGTTCGTGAGGCCGGTGGGCGCGCCTTGCTAGTAGGTGGCTGCGTGCGCGACATGATCATGCGCAAGCCCCCGAAAGATTTCGATCTCGAGGTCTACAAAGTCGAGCCCACTCTGCTTCGTGAGATCCTGGAACGGTTCGGTAAAGTGAACACAGTGGGAGAGGCTTTCACGGTTTACAAATTGGGCCATGATTTGGATGTGTCGATCCCACGTCGAGAGCGAAAGTCCGGCCGTGGCCATCGCGGGTTTGCGATTGAAGGTGAACCCGGGATGAGCGTCGTGGAAGCAACACGCCGGCGGGACTTCACTATCAATGCCATCCTCCAGGATCCGTTAACTGGAGAGGTGATCGATTCTTTTGACGGCGAACAGGACATCAAGGATCGAATTCTGCGCGCGGTAGCGAGTGATACTTTTGTTGAAGACAGCCTGCGAGTTTTGCGCGCCGCCCAGTTTGCTTCGCGTTTGAATTTCACGATCGACGCCGAGACCGTTGCACTCTGCAAAACGATCGACCTGTCGGATTTGCCGGCAGAACGCGTTTGGGGCGAGATTGAGAAACTGTTGCTGCAATCGGAGCGTCCTTCAGTGGGACTCAAGTGGTTACGCGAGTTAGGGGTTGTAGAAAAGCTTTTCCCGGAGATTGCCAGCCTGGTTGGTGTTGAGCAAGACAAGGTATGGCATCCGGAAGGCGATGTCTTCGTTCACACACAGCTGGTTATCGATCGAGCGCGTGAACTCATCGATGATTTGCCTTATCCCAAAAAAGTGACGGTCATGCTGGCGGCCCTGGCTCACGACTTTGGCAAGCCTGCGACCACCGAGTTTCTGGAAGGACATTGGCGATCGCGTGGACATGAAGAAGGCGGAGTTGAACCGACAATACGCTTTCTCGATCGCTTAAACGTGCACACGATTGATGGTTATGACGTGCGTGGCCAGGTTATCGCACTTGTGCGAGAGCATTTGAAGCCTGGTGAGTTTTATAAGAAACGGGATGAGGTTGGAGAAGGCGCTTTTCGCCGATTGGCACGGCGCTGTGAACCTGACTTGTTGTATCGCGTTGCCAGGGCCGATTCGCTCGGTCGGAACGCCGAGTGGGTGCCGCGAGAGAAGTGGTATGACGCCGCAGCACAGGAGTGGTTTATTCAACGCGCGCGCGAACTCGAAGTAGAAAAAGCTGCGCCGCCGCCGATCCTTCTGGGCAGGCATCTTATGGAGTTGGGTGTTTCACCTGGTCCGGAAATGGGCGAAGTAACCCGGGC
>QHXL01000149.1 GCA_003222935.1 Acidobacteriota bacterium | reverse complement strand
TAATACTTTCGAGAAGACTCATCGTGGCGGCATTGTACTCCAAACATCGATTTTTACTACTTCCCTAACTCTTCACCACGGTTCCAGTTTCCGACAACCTATGGCTACTTGGCAATACAAAGTACTCTGCATCGTTCCCTCTGTCAACGAGAATGTTTGTTAGACCGAAGCACTGTGTCACACGTCTAACCGAGCGAGCTGGTCAAAACTTAACCGGCAGTAAGTACGAAAAAATGTAGAAGGAGTCTCTAAGATATGTCGCTCCAAAGATTTTTGATCGCCGCTGGTGGGTTGGTTTTGATCACAACTTCAGTCGTATCTGCTCAACAAACACCAAGCACCCCAACGCCCGGTTCTGAAAGTATCAATTCTCCTCGTACGCGGCAGGAGGGAGCGCGCAGGCGCCGAATGAAGACGCAAGGGCGCATGTCTGGCAAGCGCAAGATGGCTGCCTTAACTCGCCTGAATATCACGGAGGAACAGCGACAACTCAATCGGGGAATTCGGGAGCGGAATCTCGCCGCTACTAAGGCACAACGTGAACAGCTCGCTCAGATGCGGCAAAGGCGTATGGAAGGAAGTCTTAGTGATGAGGATCGAGCGCGATTTCAAAGTTTGCGCCGGGAAATGCGGGCCTCAATGCAGAGCATGCGAAGCGAGATGAGAAACACGCTCAATGAAGAACAACGTTCTCAACTAGACGCCATGCGCGAGCAGCGCAAACAAAGACGAGAAGAGTTTATGAACCGCAGGGAAGAATTCAGAAGAACTCGACCTGCCCCACAGCCCATCCAGCCCTGATGCTGGGAGCGCAGGCGTCCCCGCCTGCATGCTTTAGCCACCGAGACTGTGGAGGCTAGACAGGCAGGCGGGGACGCCTGCGGTCCCAGCAGGTTCTATTGCGCCACTAAAGTTTCTTAACTAACAGCACTGCGCCGTGCTCTGAATTGAAACCGGAGCATCTGTCGTACAACATGAGGAGCTGGTAGAGAGATTGTCTTCCAGCACCACAAAGACCTCCCACTGATTGCCATCCGGATCACTGACCCACGATTTGTCCTGTAATGCATAACAGCAGTTTGTCTGCATTTCTTCTCGCGTCGTCAGGCCCGACTCACTCCACCTCTGTCGTATATTCAAAACATCCTCTGTTGATTCCACCTGGATGCCCAGGTGTGACAAGGCGCCATGCGTTACTTTAGCTACCTGGTTCAGAGTCAGGTTGAGCGGTGGATTCTTCACGTCGAACTTTGCATATCCCGTTCGCTCCTTCGACGGCTCGATGCCAAGCATCTTTTTGTAGAACGCTGTACTGCGTTCTATATCAGAAACGTTAAGTGCCAGGTGCGCCTTCAGCGTTTTCACTTCTTTGGCTGTCTTGTTTTCCATATCACATCTCCTCTATAGTTACATTCGCGTTCGCGAATATGTCGAAGACTAGGACGACTGAACAGATATGTCAAGGCAAATATATAATCAGAGGCCGTTGACTCCTGATGACTGGGACGAGGTGGCGGAGATCTATCTGGAAGGGATCGAAACGCGTCAGGCTACTTTTGAAACGAAAGTACCGGGTTGGGATCAGTGGGACATGGGTCACCATCAATTCGCCAGACTGGTTTTGACGGACGACAATGAACTAAAAGGCTGGGCGGCGTTGAGTCGAGTTTCGGCGCGAGAGGTCTATGCGGGTGTCGGCGAGGTTAGCGTCTATGTTCGTTCGACCTCGCGCGGCAAAGGTTTTGGGCGGGTACTGTTGGAAGCGCTAATCGAAGAAGCTGAACGTAACGGGATCTGGACGCTGCAGGCCAGCATCTTTCGGAAGAACGAGGTAAGCCTTCAGCTTCATTCGAAATCCGGGTTTAGAACTGTTGGATATCGCGAACGCATCGCCAAACTCGATGGTACATGGCACGACACTGTCCTCCTGGAACGTCGTAGCAGCATTGTTGGTTTGGTTTAATCCAAAGGAACACGAGGCGCTAGAGACTCGTACTTAGGGGCAGCGAACACAGGAAGAACATGAGTAACAAGAACTACGATCTCGAAACACTCTTCAAAGCGTTAGCGGACCGCACTCGATTACGTGTGATTCACCTGATTGGAGACGACGAAGTTTGTGTGTGTTTCTTTGTTGAGGTGTTGAAGACAAACCAACCGAAGATCTCCCGACACCTCGCTTATCTGCGTCGGGCGGGTCTGGTGTCAACACGTCGCGACGGCAAATGGATGCACTACAGCCTCGTCGAACCACCTGATGAACACGCAGCGAAAATTTTTCGAGAGGTGCGTGAGTGTCTTGCAAGTAATCCTGATATGCAGCGTGACAAAGCTCGCTTCGTGAAGATCTGTGGCGGCGCGCAAATCCCGGCTCAATTACAGAAGGCACCACGACCAGCCAGCTTGAGCGCCTGACACGTTCAAGTTGCCCGTTTCAGACGCAACACCGCGATCTCAGGTCTCACTCCAAATCGAACAGGCAAACCTATTACTCCCGTTCCGCTCGAGACGTAGAGTTGGACCTTACCCTGGCGAAAGTGTCCTTGGGCGAATCTTAAATCTTTAGTGGCAAGACGTGCAGGTGTTCCCAACCACGGAACTTTGATCTGTCCACCGTGTGTGTGACCACTCAGGATCAACGACACGTTCTGTGTTTCTGCAAACTCTAAAACACCCGGCTGGTGCGACAGTAGAATAGTTGGAGCATCATTTTTTATTCCACGGAAGGCCCTCGACCAGTCAGCTCCCGCCCACGACCAGTCGTCGATTCCGGATAATTGAAGGGAATCAGAAGCACGACGAAGTGCTGTATTTTCGTTACTCAAGACCTCGATGTGATGTCGTTCCAGAGCTCGAGTAGTCAACTCCGGGTCGGTGTAGTGATCGTGGTTGCCGAGCACCGCCCAAACGCCTTCAGGAGCACTCAAAGCCGCGAGTGCTTCGGCGCAAGGTTCGATGTACCTGCGATATGTGGTCGCGTAGTCGCCGGTAAGCACAAAAAGATCGGGTTTTGTTTGTTGGGCCAAACCCACCATTCGCTGTACTTCTTCGACACCAAGGATCTTACTGAGATGGATATCGGTCAGCTGCGTGATACGAAAATCTTCAAAACGACCCGGGAGGTCTTTGATGAAAATGTCCGTTTGTGAGATCAGGTAGTTGTAGGGTTCAACCAATCGAGCATAGGCGGAAAGTCCAGAGACAGCCAGAAGTGGCGTAGCGGCTAAACCACTCAGGAACTGTCGCCGTGATAAGCGGAACTTCGACACGAGACGATTGTATATTGTTCCAAAGGGGGTAGCACAGACTTCAGTCTGTGTCTTCCGGCGGCTACTTGATTGAAAGGACACAGACTAAAGTCTGTGTTACGCGCTGACTTGAAACACCTGCCCCTGTTGACAATCTGAGACTGCCGACTAGAATTGGTCTTCGCCTGAGTTTGGCACGGAGATGTGGCCGAGTGGCTGAAGGCGGCGGTTTGCTAAACCGTTAAGGGTCAAAAGCCCTTCACAGGTTCGAATCCTGTCATCTCCGCCAGAATATCTATATTCGAGTCAGTGGTTAGTAATCAGTGGTCAGTAGTTAATGGTCAGTAGCTCGTATGAGTTCTAAACTACTGAACACCGACTACTGACCACTGACTTTTTCTTATGACAGTCCGCGTACGTTTCGCTCCATCGCCGACCGGCTACCTGCACATCGGCGCCGCTCGCTCGGCACTTTTCAATTGGCTCTACGCTCGAAAAGTCGGCGGCAAGTTCCTGCTTCGAATCGAAGACACGGATCTACAAAGGTCAACCGACGAATCAACCAGATCGATTATCGAAGGTCTTGAGTGGATTGGTTTGGACTACGACGAGGAGATCGTTTTCCAATCAGCGAATGCCGACAAACATCGGGCTGCTGCAAATCGTCTACTCGAAGAGGGCAAAGCCTATCGCGACTTCACCCCGAAAGCGCAGCTCGACGATGCAAATGTAAAGCAGGGTATTGCTGAACGTGCGCGCGCACAGACCGCCGAAGGCCTGGATAAGCGCAGCAATCCTTTTCGAGATCTTTCAAGCGAAGAATCCAACCGTCGCGCGGCAGCCGGTGAACCGTTTGCTGTTCGGTTGAAAGTACCGGTAACGGGTCAAACCACGTTCGACGATATGGTCTTTGGACCACAGGAACGCAGCTACGCCGAAATTGAGGATCTGGTGTTACTACGCTCCGACGGTAACCCTCTCTACAATCTCTCAGTTGTCATGGACGACATCGAGATGGGAATCACCCATGTGATTCGCGGCCAGGATCACCTAACCAACACACACAAGCAGATTCTGATCTACGAAGCACTCGGCGCTGCGGTGCCGAAGTTTGCTCATCTGCCGCTTATCCTGGCGCCAAACAAAGGCAAGCTTTCAAAACGAAAACACGGCGAAGTCGTCTCGCTAACAACCTATCGAGACAAAGGTTTTGTGCCGGCGGCTTTTCGTAATTTCCTGGCGCTGCTAGGTTGGTCGCCACCAGACGCTAAGGAACTACTATCGAAAGACGAGTTAGTGAACGAGTTTTCACTCGAAGGCATTGGACGCGCGAATGCCATCTTCAACTTTAAGGAAGACGACCCACGGCATTGGACCGACGACAAAGCCCTATGGATGAACGCCGAATACATTCGGACAATGCCGATCGACGAGTTGTTGCCGCTGGTGAAGAGGGAGTTACGTTCCAACAAACTCTGGCGAGAAGAATATGAAGACGAGGATCGCGAGTGGTTCGCCCGGACTGTGGAACTGATCCGGCAACGGTTCTTTACTTTGAAAGATTTCTCAGCACAAGGTCGCGCTTATTTCTCTGATGACTTTGACTTTGAAGAAGCGGCTCTCAAAAAGAACCTACTTAAGGAGCCGAGCCTTCGTAAACTTCTTCCCGCCCTGGCGAATAAGATGGAAGCTGTTGATCCATTCAATGCTGAGACCGCCGAAGCGGCACTTCGTGGATTTGCGGACGAAGCCGGCGTTAAGGCGAACTTGCTGATTAACGCGTCGAGAACAATGTTGACAGGTCAGGCAGTAGGACCCACGATGTTTGAGATCTTCGATGTGCTTGGGCGGAAGTCTTCCGTTGAGCGTTTACGAAGCGGTGTACCCTGGTTTAGTGCCTAGAGAGTATTAGTTACCCCCGACTCACAATTCCACTATCGGATATTTGGGAGGACTTTAATAATGTTAACGAGAGTCATTCTTGTTAGTTTTCTTGGGCTGCTTTCATTTCAATCTTTGCTGGCCCAGAACACAAATTCATCGAGTACAACTCCACGACCGCGCACGACTAACACAAATCAACAAACAAAGCCTCCTGCCCCACCGGCGAAGAGCGCCGAGAAGACTGCTGCTCCAGCCGCTGCTGCACCCAAGACTGCTCCGAAGAAACCGGTCGAAAGTTCACCACCAGCACCAGGTGGCGACGGTGTACTAGCGGCTTTTAATAGCTTGCTTGATGGCATTCGTAAAGCAGACGTCAATATTGTTTCGGCTGCGTATTGGAACTCACCGCGCCTGGCGCTGTTTAATTTCAACGGAACAGTAACCAAGGGTTGGGAGCAGATGCGCGAGAATCGTAAGAGTTCCTACCCCGAAATTAAGGACGTCAAACTCGATGTGCGCGACGTGGCGCTTACGATGCTTGGCCGGGATGCCGCTGCGGTGACCTGCCAATGGACGCAGTCGCAAACTTACAAGGGCAATCCCGAGACGGCTTCGGGTCGGATGACACTAATTTTCAAACGTATTGGAACGGCGTGGAAAGCAATCCATTTACACTCGTCGCCGGATTCACCAAACCCTGCGAGCATTCCACCGTCAGAACAAGCTCCCAAACCATCCCCAACTCCAATTCCTTAATTAAGAGCGCTCTGCTGCCGGGACCGCAGGCGTCCCCGCCTGCTGCGCTAGCCACCACAAATAGAGAGGCTAAAAGGGGCAGGCGGCGACGCCTGCGGTCCCAGCAGGACCAACTACTTAAGTTCGATCACGCCACTAAAATTTAAGGACGGGCTTCGGCGGTGGCCTTGCGCTCCAGTTTGCCCCAGCCAACTACGGGGCCGCGAATCGCTATGGCTACTGACTTAATCATCACGTAGTACATCACTTGTCGGTAGCAGAACCGTTGTAAAAACAACCACCAGAGCAGGCGCCAGCGTTCTTTTTTCTCCAACAGAAATGCAAAGCCTGCTGACAACCAATCGATGGCGAGAAACAGCGCGTAATAGAAAAGCACTTGCTGAATATTTGTTGACGAATACCCGGAAGGATGTTGCAGACGATCCACAGCTGCTGCTACGAGCACGTACACCAACATCAGATCCATGACCGGAGAGATGAGTGCTATCAGGATCTGAAAAACCCACACGTTTGGCATTGCGATGAAGCCAAGCGTTCCATACTGCCATCGGAACAACGCGTCGCGATGTTTCCACATACACTGCAATGTTCCGTAGGCCCAACGAAACCTTTGCTTCGCGAGTGATCTAATTTTGTCTGGAGCCTCAGTCCAGGCGATCGCCGTTTCTTCGTAACCAATCTTGTAACCGAGTCGACGAATTTTAAGCGTCAGGTCCTGGTCTTCAGCCAGGGTATCAGCCGGAAAGCCGCCTGCCTTTCCCAGTAAATCTTTTCGCCAGGCACCGACCGCACCCGGAACAACTGTGATGCAGTTCAAACTAGCGAACGCGCGACGGTCCATGTTTTGTGAAGTGATGTACTCGAGCGCCTGCCAGCGAGTGATGAGGTTGGTGCGATTACCGACTTTGGCGTTCCCAGCAATGGCTCCTATATCAGGGTCGTAAAAGCGATGTGCCAACGCTCCGATGGTTTGGGGAGCGAAGAGTGTGTCGGCATCGAGGGCGACGATAATTTCTCCCCGCGCTTGTACCAGTCCAGTGTTCAGAGCTGCGGCTTTTCCAGCATTAGCGACGGTAAAAAGTCGAACGCGATCGTTCTCACCAAAAGTCTCCGCAACAATCTGGCTAGTGCTGTCCTGCGAGCCGTCGTCAACCACAATGATTTCGTAGTTTGAATAATCCGATGCAAGCAGACTCAGAATTGTGTTGCAAACAACCAACTCTTCGTCAAAGGCGGGGACGATTACGGAAACAAAGGGTGAGTAGCTTGCGCCGGACTCCATTCGTTGTCGTCGACGTGAACGACTCCACTGCGCTAAAGCGAGCGAGCCAATAAAAAACAGTCTTCCCAATCCGAGCAGAATGCCAATCAGGAAGACCCATTGCAATACCCAACCACCGGTAGATAAAAAAAAGAAAGCCACCGCATCAGCACGAGTGTAGACGCGTTGGTTGGCGGGTATCTCGGGCATCACCTGGTCTCTCGATAAGCCGGCCAGGTCCGAAACCGCAACGAACTTAAAACCACGTGCTTTTAATTCATGAATCATCTGCGGCAACGCTTCCACTGTAGCCGAACGACCACCGCCCGAGTCATGAAGCAGGATGATCTCTCCGCGCGTTTCCGGATTCGAGTCCATTGCCCGTTCAACTGTTCTGCTTACTATTTGATCTGCGGTGACAGGGAGTTGCCAATCGTTCGGATCGATGCGGACACCAACCATGACGTATCCCAACTTTTGCGCCAGGATTGCAGGCTCAACTTCCTGCGGTTTGTCTGCTTCAGCATCACCAAAATACGGAGGACGAAAGAGAACAGTCGAACGACCCACGAGTGACTCGATCAAACGCTGGGTAGCATTCAACTCGAGTTCCGTGATCGTCAACGGCATTTCACCGAGGTTTGGATGGGTAAACGTGTGGTTACCGAGCTCGTGGCCGTCGTTGACGATCCGTCGCACAAGATCCGGGTACGCCTGGCCGTTCTTACCGATGATAAAGAAAGTCGCAGGCACATTCTCTCGTTTTAGTATTTCAAGAATTTGAGGAGTCCAACTTGGATCTGGCCCATCGTCGAAAGTCAGCGCCAGTAAACCCGGCTGGTCGCCTGTTCGCTGTATTACGTAAGAAGAGGGCGGCGAGATTATCTTTTCCGACTTGATAAAGCCGCTTTCGGAATCGACCTCCACGGTCCGCACGCCAGGCTGTGGGCGCGACATCACCTCGAGGAGCTCGCCGTTACCCTGAAAGTCCACGACGTATCCATAGTTGATTTGACGCAGCAGGTCTGGTGAATTGTTTTGCGCAGTGCCGAGTATCGACCAAATAGAAGGATCTTCAGAACCTAACCTCCAAACCGCAAATCCCGCCGGCTTATAACCACTGGCAGCACGCATTTCGTTGTAGGCGGTAACTGCGTCCAGAAACCAAACCCGGTGATGTGATTGATCCTCTTCGTCGTATTCGTAGTACGGATTTCTACTGGAAGGATCAAAGGTCGCTGACGTTTCTGAGTCTATCGCCGCAGTTACGGCTTCCTGAAAAGTCACCTCAGTTGCGCTTTTATCCGCATCGCTCCAGTCGTAGCCGTAGTTTCCCAGTGCAATGATGGTCTTCGCCGGATCATGATCAGACATTCGCTTGACCAATGTCTGTTCGAACCATGCTTGTGCCGCGATTGGTCCTGCGTCGCTACTGGCCCAATGCTGGTCGTAGGCCATAAGGATTTGATAATCGGAGGCGGCCGCATAACTTTTGTAGTCCCAATCTGGATCATCAAACGGGACCGACTGGGTCACCAGCAATCCCCTGGAACCAAAAACCGAATGCAACTCTTGCATGAACGTTAACAAGTTTGCCTGTGAAGTTGCGGGAGGCTCCTCGAAGTCGACGCACACACCGTCAAACTTATTAAGTTGAACAAAAGCCAGCAGCGAATTGATCAATTGTTGACGGTGTGCCTCATCTGCTACCGCTCGTGAAATTAAGGCGCCATCGAACTTTTCATTGAGGACGTTCTGCACCATGGGAAGGATGCGGACCTGTGGACGAGTTTGTCGAATCCAGTTGAGCGCGGGCGCATGAATATCAGTGGTAATTGGAACTGAATTGGAAGGGGATTGGTCCTGAAGGCGTATCCACTCGGGAATCACCCAGTCAAGATGATCCAAGTTGATAAAAAAACCAACTGACAATGGACGAGAAGTGGGAATTGAGGGCGTCGGTAAAGTTAGTGGCGGTGGCACGATCGGAACGTGTGTGCGTCGTTTACCAGGTACGTTCTTCACGCTTGCCAGGGCTCGTTGGAGCTCGGCCTGGGCCTTCCTGGCCTTTGTTTCACTAGGGTTTGCGGGAATGTCCGGGGCTTTGGGCTTTAACTCAACCGAGCGCGGCAGACTTTTCAATTGTCGTAGGTTGAAAGTTGGGAGCGCCGGGTTGGCGAGAACGCTGGCAATAAAAATGGCCGCCAGTGCGGTGATGCCTATCGAGAGGAAGAGCCATGTGCGACGAACATGTCGCCAGCGACGGCCTTCGGGATCGTGAAAGACGGGAGAAGGAGAAGAATCCAACAGTGCTCCGATCATTGAGTAGATGTCTACGATCGTTTCAGCGTTGGCCAATTAGTGAAAAAGCCGTCCACGATTGCTCGTGGACGGCTTTCGGTGAACTGTTCGGATTGGCCTGAGCTGACTGTGTGTCTTCCAGAAAGGAGGAGCACTTTGCAGTAAAGTCTGAACCGTAATCCTAACGAGTTAGTTCTGGTTCAGAGGTTAGGCCGCAGCCACCTCACTGTGATTAGAACTCATAAATTTTAGAATCACCTCCTTTCCAGTGTCTACGCGGATCATAAAATACGAATAAGAAGTCGTCAACGTATTTTTTTAAAGTGGTCTCAAATATCAAATGTCCGATATGCGTCTGTCTTGTCGTGACTCTCGCTAAAGGCTCTGAGGGACTTCTACCTTTACTCACGACAAGACAGACGCTTATCGGACATTTAAGATCAGAGTTCTCTGCCTGAAGCAAAAACTTTATAGGCGTGTTGAATTCCAAAGAAGTAGGCGATCTCTCGATAGTCGTCGCAGTCGTGAATCACAAAGTCGCCGATCTTTCCTGGTTCGAGTGATCCGATTTGAGCTCCCCGATTCAAACTGTAAGCTGCGTTTATCGTCGCCGCTGTGACTGCTTCGGCTGGAATCATTTTCATATGCGTGACGGCAAGTGATAACACCATGGACATCGAAGGCGTTGGTGATGATCCTGGATTGAAGTCGGTTGCGAGTATTACGGCGAGACCCGCATCGATCATCGACCGGGCCTCGGGATAACGAGTTGAACCAAGTGCGTAGACGGAACCGGGCAGAAGGATCGGTTGTACATTTGCAGACTTCAATGCAGTGATTCCTTCAGCATCAGTGTGCTCGAGGTGGTCGGCCGTTACGGTTCCTAATTCCGCCGCGAGCTTGGCGCCTCCTGAAAGTGACAACTGGTCGGCGTGCATTCGCAGACCCAGTCCGTTGCACCGCGCAGCAGACAGAATCTTCCGCGACTCGTCGTTGGTGAAAACCTTCTCTTCGCAAAAGACGTCGCAATACTCAGCTAACTTTTCGCGCGCGACCGCGGGCAACATTTCATCGATAAGCAAGGCAATATAGTCATCACGCCGGCTCTTGTACTCGGGCGGAATACTGTGAGCGCCAAGAAAGGTCGGCACATAACGAAGCGCTGTGTCGTTCTCGAGTCGCTTAATCGTTCTGAGGATCTTGAGTTCGTCTTCGAGCGACAATCCGTAGCCCGACTTCGCTTCAATGGTGGTCGTGCCACCTTTTAAAGAGGCTGGCGGCTCGGGTTTTATTTACCGTCGATTGAATACCACCACCACGTGCGGCAATTTCCTGGTAGGTAACACCGAGCGCTCGTTCTTCAAACTCATCGACTCGCGTTCCAGCAAACACCGGATGCGTATGCGCATCTACAAATCCTGGCATCAAGACGCGACCACCGGCGTCCACGACGACACAGTCTCTCTCGATTAAAGATTCAATCTCCTTCGTTGTTCCCACCTTCTCAATTATCGAATCGCGGACAAACATTCCGCCCTGCTCGATGATTGAAAGTTCGCTCATTTCCGGTCCAGTTCGCGGGCGCGCGGGTCTTGCAAGCGTAACGACCTGGGAACAATTAATAATTGCAATCGATGCCGACAAGACTTCGATTAACCCTCTCTGTAAAGCCAGGCGCCGGCGATGGCACCGATAACGTATTCAACCAAACCCCAGACGAGTCCGGCGAACATTAAAGGCGGCGGTACTCCAAACAAGGTGCCGTTGAGTATGCCCGCGTAGAAATAGACGCAAAACCAACCAACGAGTC
>QHXL01000522.1 GCA_003222935.1 Acidobacteriota bacterium | reverse complement strand
GGTTCTTCAACTCTTTTAAAGTTAGACTTCGTTAGTCCTTACCTTATTTGAATACGCTCGTCTGGGCGCTCCCAGTCAATCCCCCGACAAGTCGGGGTAGCACCGGGTCGGAATGCTATTCACTGTACCGCGGTGTAGCGTCTGTTCTGGTTATTCCAGTCGTACACGTCCAACAAAAGGCAACAAAGAGATGAAGCGTAGAACTTTTCTGCGAGCCACGGCGACAACAGCCGCACTCGCAATTGTGACTCCGGTTTCAGCGTCCGCAATTGAGTCGACTGCTGAACCGATTGCACCAGCAGATTTTGAGCTGGACGAAATGTCGATCACAGATCTTCAGCAACACTTGAAATCGGGAAGATTTACCTCTCGGTCGCTGGTCGAAAAGTATATCGATCGCATCAAGGAGATCGATTCGAAAGGGATTCACCTCAACTCGGTCATCGAACTCAATCCCGACGCCGAATCGATTGCAGCAGCATTTGATCGGGAACGTAGAGACAGACGAGAACGTGGACCGCTTCATGGAATTCCAATTCTCATAAAGGACAACATCGACACATCAGATCGGATGATGACTACTGCTGGATCGCATGCGCTTGCAGGCTCGAAGCCGGGTCAAGATGCTTCCGGCGCCAGGCGACTCCGCGAAGCGGGCGCAATCATTCTTGGCAAAACAAATCTCAGCGAGTGGGCAAACTTTCGTTCGAGTCATTCGTCGAGCGGATGGAGCGGACGCGGTGGACAAACTAAGAACCCTTATGCGCTGGACCGAAATCCGTGCGGCTCAAGTTCCGGGTCTGGTGCTGCATCATCGGCAAGTCTTTGTGCAGCGGCGATCGGAACCGAAACGGATGGCTCGATTGTTTGTCCTTCATCGGCAAATTCTCTAGTAGGCATCAAACCCACCGTTGGCCTGGTGAGTCGAGCTGGAATCATTCCCATCGCTCATAGCCAGGATACGGCGGGACCGATGGCTCGTACGGTTAGCGATGCAGCAATAATCCTGGGAGCGCTAACCGGTGAAGATCCACGAGATGACATGACTGCTGCGAGCCGTGGCAAAGGTCTTAACGACTACACAAAATTTCTCGATCGAGAAGGACTCAAAGGAATGCGACTTGGAGTCGCGCGAAAGCACTTCGGTTTTAACGATCGTGTAGACAAGTTAATGAGTGAACGGTTGGACGACTTGCGACGGCTCGGCGCCGTGCTTGTTGATCCTGCTGATATTCCGACTACCGGGAAGTTTGATGATTCAGAGTTTGAAGTACTGCTGTATGAATTCAAAGCCGACTTGAACAAGTACCTTGCCGGTCTCGGCCCGGGCGTCGAGGTTCATTCATTGAAAGACGTCATCGACTTTAATGAGAAGCATCGCGATCGTGAGATGCCCTTTTTTGGTCACGACATCCTCATCAAGGCGCAAGCGAAAGGACCGCTGACGGAAAAGAAGTATCTACAGGCTCTTCGCAAAAACCACTTACTCTCGCGCACACAGGGAATTGATTTAGTAATGAAGCAAAAGAAACTTGATGCTCTGGTCGCTCCGACGGGTGGGCCAGCGTGGCCAACCGACCTCATCAATGGCGATCACTTCACCGGAGGGTATTCGTCTGCGTCAGCAGTCGCTGGTTATCCACACATCACGGTCCCGGCCGGTTATGTTTTCGGGATGCCGGTGGGAATCTCATTCTTCGGCATGCCCTTTACGGAGCCGACGTTGATTAAGATAGCCTACGCTTTTGAACAAGGGACAAAGGCTCGCAAGCCACCAAAATTTTTGCCGTCTGCTCAATTAAGTTAATTGAGAAGACAAAGCAGCGGATCAAGTATCGTGCGTCCGAACTTCACAGATAATTAAATCGGAGGATTTATCAAAATGACACGTGGAGCAGCACAGACAAAAAAGAAGTCGATTTATGGCGTTCATCCCGGGGTCGTGATGACTCAAAAATGGATAACCGAACTCAAAACTAAAACCGGCAGGTCACTGGATGAATGGCTAAAGCACATTAAGAAAGCTGGTCCGAAAGATGAGAAAGAAAGACGGGAGTGGCTGAAAGAAGAATACAAGCTCGGTACGAACACAGCTGGGTATTTGGCTGAACGTGCCGCAGGCCGAGGCGCTGAAACAGGTGATCCGGATCTTTATCTCGAATCAGCCGAACGAGACGTCGAAAAGATGTTCTCCGGAGGCAAGGCGGGTCTGCGACCAATCTACGATGCTTTGCTCAAGTTAGGTCTGAAGGTCGGTAAAGAAGTGAAAGCGTGTCCGTGTCAAACGATCGTGCCGCTGTATCGCAATCACGTCTTTGCTCAAATCAAACCAACGACTCAAACGCGCATCGACCTCGGCTTTGCGCTCGGAGATACGAAACCGACCGGCAAATTGATCGACACTGGAGGCTTCGCGAAAAAGGACCGAATCACTCATCGCATTCCCATTACCTCACTCGCCGAAATCGACGACGAAGTAAAGCACTGGCTACAGGTCGCCTACGATCGCGACACAAAATAATTGTCCGATATGCTTCAGGGGTTCTTGCAAAACTCTCTCATTCTCCCCGTGCTTTAGCTCGGGGTACAGAGTGCCGCCTAAATCCAGGGAGCCGTTTCAACGGTTTGACGACTGTGTTGAGCGCGACAGGATGAAAGGTTCGAAATGCGAAGTAAAA
>QHXL01000148.1 GCA_003222935.1 Acidobacteriota bacterium | reverse complement strand
CGAGATAAATCGGCGCGGAATAAACCAGACCGAGAAACGCCCAAACTCCAACGATCACAACCCATTTCAAAACCGGGCTGCGTTGCAACAAGCTTTCGTTGGGTTCGTAAGCGTAGACAGGTGATTCGAAATTATGCATCAGCCAGTTGGGAGACTTGTTCAGTTACTTCCTAACAATATACTTCGGCATTAGATAGTGAACCAATTTCGATCTCTTGTGCTACCTCTGTGCCCCTATGTCTCGTGGTGAAATCTATCTCAGCAACTTACTCAACCATAGATCTGCTTTGCTCGTCTCGACAAGCAGATAACAAGATGAAACTTTCGTAGGTCTTCACTCCGGTAGGAGTGCCATGTTTATAGTCACGCCATCGATGTCTCGAGGCGCGGTTCGGCGGGCCGGAACGCAACTAGTCTTTAACCACTCAACTTCGTCCGGCCCGCCGAACCGCGCCGGAGGTCTTATGCTCGCCGATGCTATAGACATGACACTCCTACCGGAGTGAAGGCTGGCTTGCGACGTTAAGAGTCTTGAGAAGTTCATTTAGTGCTCCTTTCTTTGGAACCTCTCCCTGTGCGTTTTCCGCTGAGGCGTTATCAATTTCGAGCGGTGAAAGTGATTACTTAGACAGCAACTGACTTTGAAAACGCACAGAGAGATTTGACTGGCGGAGTTTAGACCGGGATCTGTGAAAGTAAACTCGCTTTGCCACAGGATGGGCAAAAGAGGTGCAGACTGCCGGAGATGCGTGACGAACTGCGGTATGTTTGGCTCAAGAGGAAGGCGGATGCTAACATCATTTCAACCCTTGTATTTCAAATAAGAAGAGAGCGTGGTTGGCGAAACGAGTCGCCTCAGACCACTTTTTAAGAAACGTCATGCAAGAAGAACAACCAAACTTCAAAGTAACCGATCGACGTCTTTTCAACCCTGATGGCAGCCCGAGAGATCTGCCACCGGAAGAACAACCCGTCGCAAAAGTCGAACCAACTCCGGAGCCGGCCGAACCATCGGCGCCCGTCGCCGAGTTCACTGCTCCTACTGAGGCCAGCGCAGCCACCGAACCAGTCGCTTCGGATGAGCCGGAAGAAACATTCGACGACGAACTGAGCGAAGAAGAACTCGAAGGTGCTCAGGACCCCGCAAGTTTTCTGAACTTCCTGATGTCGATTGCCTCCAACGCAGCTTCAGCACTGGGAATGATGGAGCACCCGGTAACTCATCAGCGTGAGGTCGATCTCGAGCTCGGCAAACACTGGATCGACGTTCTCGGAATGCTGGAAAAGAAGACAAAGGGGAACTTGACTAAGCCAGAAGAGAAGATGATGGAAGGTCTATTGTCTGACTTACGAATGCAGTTCGTGTCGCTTGCCAATTCGCCGAAGTCACAAGCTTTCTCCGGTAGGGACATTACTGGCGGGAAATAGTTTGAGATCTCAGATCTGAGGTCTCAGATCTCAAGTATGAAACTTACCTTCCTCGGTACAGGCACCTCCACCGGCGTTCCCTCTATTGGTTGCGAATGTGAAACGTGCGTTTCAACCGATCCACGCGACAAGCGTTTAAGAGTTTCAGTTGTTGTTGAGCACGCCGGTCAGACTGTACTCGTCGATACCTCGTCCGACTTCCGACAACAGGCATTGCGGTTTGGATTGAAGCGACTAGACGCAGTGCTTATCACTCACTGTCACGCTGATCACATCTTTGGTCTCGACGATATTCGACCTCTCAACTTTCGCTTCGGCGCCTTGAACGTTTATGCGAACGAACGTGCTTGGTTCGATATCAAACGAATCTTCAAATACATATTCGAGCCCTCGCACTTTGGCGGCGGATTGCCACAAGTCATACCAAACGTCGTTTCAGCGGGTGCTCCGTTTTGTCTTGGCGAGGAACTCCTGGTAACGCCTTTGGAAGTCATTCACGGTCGTTTGCCTGTTATGGCGTACCGGTTTAATGACTTCGCATATCTGACGGATTTGAGTGAGATTCCCCAAGCGTCAATGGAAGCTCTGAAAGGTCTCGACGCATTGGTTTTGGATTGCCTGCGCTTCAAAGAACATCCAACACATCTGTGGGTTGATAAGGCGTTGGAGATTGTCGAGCAGTTGAAACCCAGGCGAACGTTTTTCACGCACATCGCGCACGACATCAAACACGAGCGCGACTCAGTGAAGCTGTCTGAAGGAGTTGAGTTCGCGTACGACGGACTGGTCGTGGAGTAATTGCGTGGCACAGACTTCAGTCTGTGTGTCTGACGCTAATAGAACTCTGAGTGCAGCAAGGCCGGGAACACAGACTGAAGTCTCTGCCACACACTTATATGCGTTTATTTCACGGAACGGACAACGCCGGCATTCATCGCCCAACCGTCTTGACGCTTGGCGTGTTTGACGGACTCCATCTCGGCCATCAGCTAATCATGGAAACTCTGGCGGAGCGAGCGCGGGAAGTTGGAGCTGTGCCGACTGTCATCACTTTTGATCCACACCCCCGCGCGGTGCTACATCCGGAATCTGCGCCACCACTACTACAGACATTTGATCAAAAGATAGAAGCGTTTGGCGTGTTGGGAATCGAGCAGACTATCATCGTTCGCTTTACTCAAGAGTTTGCTTCTATACGAGCGGCCGATTTTCTTCGCGCTGTGGTAAAGGAACGCTTGCAGGCTAAGGAAGTCTATCTCGGCAAAGGCTTCGCATTTGGTCACAATCGCGAAGGCAATATCGAACTGCTCAAGAAGTTGGGAAGCGAACTGGGTTTTGTAGCGGGTGAAGTTCCGGAGGTTCGACTACGCGGGCGTCGTGTTAGCTCCAGCAAAATACGCGAGTTACTGGCAAGTGGTAACGTCAACCTCGCTCGCCGTATGCTCGGTCGTCCCTATGGTGTGGAAGGTCGAGTTGAACGAGGTGACGAGCGTGGACATCAACTCGGATTTCCGACAGCGAACCTCCACCCACAGAATCGCGTCATACCAAAGAACGGCGTCTACGTAACCGGTACATTAATCGACGGCCAATGGCGTCGAAGCGTAACAAATATCGGGCTTCGCCCCACTTTTGGGCAGGCAACGGAACCTTCGGTTGAGACGTACGTAATGAATTGGGACGGGGATCTGTATGGTGACGTGATCCGCGTCCGTTTTTTGTACCGGTTGAGGGATGAGCGCAAGTTTGGCTCAATTGAAGAGTTGAAATCCCAGATCGGGCGAGACGTCGGCCGAGCCCACAGTTACTTCGAACGGGCGGGAACGAAGCATATGTTGTCGGTCATTTAGCTTTGGAGTGCGGTGCCTTGTCACCGCTTTGTCAAAGCTAACTCTCGCAAGGACTCTTATTACAAAGTGGTGACAAGGCACCGCACTCCAAAGGTATGGCAACTAACAAAGCCTTAGTTAAATTTAGTCCGAATAACGGAAATCATTTGCCGATACCGGCGTTACCGCCGGCTCACAAGCAGTCGGGTCCAGTCGAACCGCTGACGGAAGAACTCGTGAACCGGATCCTGGCAGGCCGTGGCATACGCGGTTGGTTGCGTGCCGCTAAGGTCGCGCGCGTTCTCGGTCTGTTATCGCTGTACCTCTTCCTCGATACCTACGACATCCGCGCCGACTTCAATCGTCGTACATTCAGTCGACTCAAGGAAAAAACAAGTCAACTTGGACGAGCAGCTCAGTTGAAGACCTGGCTTCGAGGCGTTGGTTACGAAGCGCTCGATCGACTTATCCGGGCTTTGCGTTATCTCGTCTTTCGCGGCGCCGAAGGCTCAGCGAGAAAAGATGCCCGACTTGCAAAGCAAGCTGTCTGGCTGTGTCAAAGTCTTATTAGTCTTGGACCAACGTTTATCAAGATAGGACAAGCTCTAGGTACGCGCGCTGATCTTCTGCCACTTCCGTATGTAAAAGAACTGGCGACTCTGCAGGATCAAGTGCCGGCGTTCTCGACGGCCGACGCTTTTGCACGCATTGAGTCGGAGCTTGGTCGCAGTTTGCATGAGGCTTATCCGGAGATCGACAGTGAACCAATCGCGTCCGCGTCTCTTGGCCAGGTCTACCGGGCTCGTCTCGCAACTGGTGAGGAAGTTGCAGTCAAGGTGCAGCGCCCGAATCTTGCCGAAGGGATTAGCATCGATGTCGCGATCCTCTATCGACTCGTGAAATTAACGAATCGTTTCTTTCCCAGGGCAAATGAGAATGCTGATTGGGACGGGATGCTTCACGAGTTTCATAACACGATTTTTGATGAGTTGGATTACGTCAAGGAAGGTCGTAACGCCGACAGGTTTCGTTTTAACTTCAAAGCGTGGCGAGCGGTTCGAGTTCCAAAGATCTACTGGTCGCACACCAGCACGCGTGTCCTGACGATGGACTTTATCCGCGGGACAAAGGTGGTTGATCTTGAGGGTCTTCGTGCCCGTCGGATTTCGCCCGTCAAAGTGAATCGACTACTGATTCGCACCTATCTAAAACAACTTCTTGACGACGGCTTTTTCCACGCCGACCCACATCCAGGAAACTTGTTGGTGATGGATACCGGGCATCTCGCGTTTTTTGACTTCGGGATGGTGGGGCGAATTCCACCCAAACTTCAGTCACAAATGATCGACGCCTTTTTCCACGTTGTAAGTAAGGACGTTCACGGGCTGGGCCAGGACATCATCGATCTTGATTTTCTGAAACCGGGAGTCGATCCCGAAACGGTGAGACCGGTGGTTGAGAGGTTGTTTCAAAGCTACTTAAGTTTGAAGCTCGGCGACGTTAACTTCAAAGAATTGACCTACGATCTTGCCGAAGTGATCTACGAGTATCCGTTTCGTCTGCCGGCGAACTTCACGTACGTGATGCGAGCATTGATGACGCTGGAAGGAATCGCGATTCTGACTGATCCCGGATTTAGTTTCTTCGAGACTGCGAAGCCCTACGCGAAGGAGTTTATGCTAAAGCGTGAAGGTCGTGTCTTTGGGAAACTCGTGTTAGATAAACTTACCGGACGTGAGACTGACGAGAATCGAATAGCGTGGTCGAGGGTTTGGAAACTTACCAAGATGGCCGCTCAGATGTACCTCGAAAAGTAGTTCTACTAATCGCTCCGTTAGGAGCGAAATGTTTATAGAACGTAGCGGGTGATAATTTCCACGCCGAAGGCGCCGAAAGGCAAAGGGATCGCGTGGCTATAAACAGGTCACCCCACCGGGGTGAAGAGAGGTGAGAGTCTAGCGAGTGGCAGCTAATTGACCTCTAATTGCGCCTTCTGGAAACTCCGCATTCTGAATACTCACATAGTAGTTCGTTGGATTCTTGATCATGTCTGCGAGTCGATCCGAATCCACTGAAATACATTCTTTCGACATTCCTAACGTGGGTGGTTGTAAGTTGATCAGCGACGGCCCAACCGCATCCTTTCCTCCTGAGTGAATTTGTGCGGCTGTGGCTGTTGCTATGCTTGAGGCGCTGAGTTCGTAGCAGAACCGGTTCTGTTGGGCATCAACCTTAAACTTGAACAATCCCGATCCGTCAGGGTCTCCGAAATTCGGATTCTCATTAATTCCAGTGAGGGTAACCGTGGTCATCCGACCTTGTTTGTATTGTTCGGACGCCAGGACAAAGCTAACGGCAGCTACAAATATGACCAGTAATACTAGAACAACGGGCTGTTTCATGAGTTTCCTTGATTGAACCCAAACGGGCAAGATTAAACGATCGAAGCTTTTGGAGCGGGCATTATGCTCGATCTCATGAGAAATGAGTCTTAAAAATTTTTTCTTTTTCTGTGACAGCAGCTGTCAGTCGTAAGTTCGTCGGGCAAACCAGAAAGCCGCGATGCCCGCTCCAATAATCGTAAGCGTTCCTAACACCCTGATTGTCCCGGCAACTTTTGCGGTAGCCGGTAGCATGTTCAAGCTACTGAGCAGGTAGTTCCAATCGTGCATCGAGTCGGAACCACCCAGGAGTGGAAGCTGGAGAGCCAGTGAGTCTGCGGCATAAACCGACACGTTCAAAATGCTCTCGCCCACCCAAAAAAGAACCAGAGCAGCTGAATAGAATTGTCGCTGATATGCGAAATAGCCAACAAACAACAAAGGCATTAGGACCTGAAAGAGCGATCCGCCCGCGATCATCATGAATTCGCCGAGTGCATAAAAGACAATATGTCCGGCTTCGTGGATCACCAGGTTGACCCCGTCAATCAAATGCCACTGCCAGGGGTCGTACGCGCACCAAAGGAAGTATGCGCTTGCCAGGCCGGCGACGATCTGTTTAGCAAGTTTCTTATTCATGTGATCTACACAAAAAGAGAGGCGGACAAATGTTGCCCGCCTCTGTCACTTAACTGCCAGTAACCTCACTTAACAACTTTTTCTCCATTCGTTGGCATGTTGAGATTTCCGCGAAACAGGTTCAGCAGCAACAAAGTGCCAATTCCTCCACCCGCGTCTCCATTACCGCCCGAGGCCATGATGTCGGGAGTGATACGTACGCCCTTCTCGCCGATGACCTTGAGTGTTTCCACTAAAGCAACGCCCTGGGCGCCGAGTGCGTTCACCTGTTCGTGATACGCGACACCCTGTGCCTCACCCATCAAACGTACCTTCTCGGCTTCAGCTCGACCTGTTTGCAGGATGTAGTGTGCCTCGCCGTCGGCCTCAGCTTTGCGCTGCTCTGATCGTTTGCCGGCAATCTCGACGCCGACAGTTGCCGCCATCAAGTCTTTTTGATTGTCGGCGTGTGCCTTTGTCTTTTCCAGTTGAATACGTTTCTCTTCCGCTTCGCGCTGAGCGTTGTACATGCTCTGTTTTTGCTCCGCGAGAATCTTCTCTGTCTGTGTCTTCATTAACTCTTCAGGCAAGTGAATGTGGCAGATGAGAACGTTCACGACGTCGACGTGATACTTCAGCAAGTGTGCCCTCACCCGTGCTTCGGCGCGCTCCTGTTCTTCGTGACGGTTTTGCAGATACGCCATTGCCGAAGACTCGGAAGCCTGGTTGCGGAAGATCGAGTCGATCAAAGGATGCATCACGTTTTGAATTAAACGGTCGATGCCACCAATCTTCGCGACCATGAAAGGCGCATCTTCCGGTTTCACCCGGAACACTACGCGCACTTCCAACTGCATCGTGAAGCCGTCTTTGGAGATGACTTCGAACGGGTTGAACGTGTTCGCAATTTCACCGGCTGTCCATTCAACAGTCTGGTTTGTCGTCGGGATAATGATCGGCGACACCGCGAGAGTATTCACGTAGTAACGCCCTGGGCCAACGACGCTCTCCTGGATACCACGAAAACCTTCAGGGACAACATAGGCTTCGTGCGCGCCTTCATCGAGCCGGCGGTCTGCTGGATCACCTGACATTAACTCCTGGGCTATCTCTTGGGCGGTGTGTTTGTCGTCTATTCTGTCGAGCAGCAACGCGGATTGTTCCGCTTGTTCCTTCTCTTCACGCTCCATCCGTTGGCGGACTTTTGCTGCCATTTCACGTCGGACTTCATCTGATGGATCCTTGCCAACGTTGGAAACTACTACCGCAACTTCACCTGGTTTTACTTCCTTCGCTGACTCGAGGATAACTTTGAACAAGAAAGGATTGATGTAGTAAGTGCCAGGCAGAAGGATGTCCTTCTGTGGTCCACGCTGACCGCCCTTGCCGATGAACTCGTGTCCATCCTGGAAGTTGTCGTGTCCGGCAAATGACTCGGCGACGTAATCCTTTGGGTTGAGTGGGGCACCGTCTAATGCCTCAACGAGACCGATCTGGTTTTCGTTAATGACTGTCGAATCGAACAGTCTAATCGTGAACAAGCCCGGCTTGGCATCGTTGGTACCATCCATTGGGCCTGACTGAGTGAGAATGCGGTATACGCCAGGCGTAAGAATATCGACCTGCGGACCCTTTTGACCTCCGCATGCGATGAACTGTTCGGCATCCTGAAAGTTGCGGTGTTCGGTGATCGCCTTACCAAGTAACCGACCCGGATCGAGAGGATCGCCGTCAGCAGAAATTACGACACCCACCTTACCTTGCGGAACAAGTGTGGCCTTAGCTACTGAAACACGAAACAGGTAAGGATGAATGGGCCACAGTCCCGGCGGTAATGTACGAAGCTGAATACCCTTCACACCGCCACGTTTAATAAACGCTATTGGATCCTGGAAGTTGTTGTGTGCGTTCTGAGCTCGGTCGGGTGCGAAGATGCGTCCCGGCGGGTTTGGTTCGCCGTCGACGGCTTCGATTATTCCCATCTCGTCGGCGCCAATCTCGATTAGCGGAACTTTATGAACGACTTTTTCAAATGGCCACTTGATCAAGTGCAACCCTGGCTTTAGTACGTCAGCCTGGATACCAACCTCACCTTCTGTCGCAACTACTCGTCCCGGAGGCATTTTTGCGCCGAGGTAACGTCGTTCCTTAATGGCAATTTCTCGTGCGCCGACGTTTACAAAGATTCGTCGCACGATCACCAGGAAAAAGATGAGTAGGACGAAAGCAACAATCAGAATTGGCAGCACAGTAGCTAAGTCTAAGTTTTCCATTGTATGTCTCTTTCAGTGTTCAACTTCGGAGTTGATTGGTTAACTAGTTGTGAGTCGCTTCCAGTTCGCGACGCGCGTCTGAAAGCGTACGTTTCAAAATAAAACCGCGACCTGAACTGCGCGCTTCGGCGGAGAGCAGCCAGAATTCACTGTTGATTAGAGCTTGAAGTTCACTAGCTGAGACGTCGAGAAGTTTGCCGTTGCGCCAGTAGACGAGCGCTTGTTGGACTGTTGAGTCGTAAAGTTCGGCGTCGTTTGTCAAAGCTGCAAGGTGCAGCATTTGTGACGTTGTTTGGCGCGCGGGCGAGGCTTGCCATGCTCGGGTTGTCGCTTCCACCAGACTTTGGTTCGCAGGCAAATTGCGCTCGGCGACAAACGATGCGACGGCCAAGAGTTTATCCTGTGATAGCGCCGATGACACTACCGCAGCAAGCAGTTTTTGATAAATATTGCCGCTGCCGTTTACCTGGACGAGAATGTTCAGATCGCCTTGTTTTGCACGCTCGATTAGTTGGTCGTGTCGGTTGTCTTCAGTCGCGGTTAATTCGCGAACTGGCGGCGTGTCTGAGAAGAGTCCGCTCGGTGGGTAAGGAGGCGGTAGTTCGATAGTTTCCGCTTTGTTCGCGGGTTTCTGCCAAAAATAAACGGCGATAGCGAATAAGCCAAAGAAGAGAACGGAAGTAATGAGAAAGGTGACCATTTCGGTCCGGCTCACGGTTGTCGTAATGATAAATCCGTTGCCGCGCATTTGTTAATACGCACGGCGCTCCGCGAAAGTTTCCCTTTAGTAAGGCGCCCGAACAAAGGGAGTGCTGATGCTGGGACCGCACGCGTCCCCGCGTGCCATGTTCGCCTCCTAATATCTGGTGGCTAAGACGGGCACGCGGGGACGCGTGCGGTCCCAGCACCAAGGCCCACTTTAGGGCTGAAGGTTTAATCCTCGACAATCCATGCGCCGAGT
>QHXL01000147.1:9285-10427 GCA_003222935.1 Acidobacteriota bacterium | reverse complement strand
CAGTTGCTGCAGTCAGGTCAGGTCAAGCGGCCAAAACTTGGCATCAGCACTCGCAATGTTGAATCGATTCGTAACCAGGTTGAATTGCCTGTCTCCGATGGTGTGCTAATCGTTCAAGTGGCGCGAGGAAGTGGTGCGGCCAACGCCGGTCTTCGTGGTTTACAGCAGATGGAAAATGGAGAAGTCGAGTTGGGCGACATCATCGTTTCGATTAACAATGAGAAAGTCGGCAACGCTGACGATCTTTTCCGCGTGCTGGACAAGCATCAAATCGGTGAACTAGTGCAGGTTCAGATCTTCCGCGACGGAAGAAAAATGAGTGTTCCAGTAAAACTCATGGAAGCGCCGAATTCACGACGATAAGGCGGTTCAGCTAATGAGTTAGATTGTGTCCCTTTGTGCTTTGTACTTGGTGCTTTTTCCTCCTGGTTGTTTGGGGGAACAAAGCCCAAGTACAAAAACCAAAGCACAGAGTTCATCTGTTCATCAGATGCATCAAACAACCCACTTCTTCAACTTAGGTTACGGCTGGCTTTGTAAACACTGTAGTGCGGAAGACGCAGAACGAAAGCATCATCAGCACCACCATCATCACCCTCACTCTGAACATCGGCAGCCTGCGTTAGCCCTGGCCAGGTGGATCGACGAAGAACATCATGGCCTGGCTTGTCCGCGATGTGGTATCGAAGAGTTCTTTCGCCGAACATTTCATTAAGTGGGTGCTACTCGCTTAACCAAACTTCTGCTTGTAATCCATCAAGCTTCTCGTAATGACGTCCATCGCTTCAGCCTGATCATAAACATCCACGATCTCAACCTTTCGCGGCGCCTCAGCGGGAAGCTGCTTATAACTCAAAAAATAGTGCCTGAGCCGATCTACTAAACCGGATGGAACATCGCCTATGTTCTTGAGCTGGCCGTACGCCAGATCAGATTCCAACACGGCGATGATCTTATCGTCGGCCTGCAGACCATCAATCATTCTCAATCCGCCAACTGGCCGCGCATTTAAAAAGAAGCTGCCGTGCGCAAAAGTCTTTTCTGAGAGCACGCAAATGTCCATTGGGTCACCATCGCCGTCGATTCTTTCTCTTCCGGCTCTTTCAGCACACAGCGCGCCGACTTCAGTTCCACAGAAAGTT
>QHXL01000147.1:0-9177 GCA_003222935.1 Acidobacteriota bacterium | reverse complement strand
TGGGACGATCTCGATGTAAGCGCTTACTGACTGCGGAGCGTTTACTCCCGGTGTAACACCGTGCCACGGGTGTGCTTGAAACAATTGCTTTGGACTATTCGACACGGCGCCTCCTTATTCCTTTCAGGCTCTCGGCAAGCCAGCAAATCGATACGCTCGCCAGGACCAGAAAAAAGAAATGAATGATGTAAACGTAACGCCTTTCAGTATGCAACGCAGATTGAACAATAAGATAGTAAGCGGGAACCGCAAGAAGAATTGCCAGCTCCTGCAGTTTTCTACGACGAATGAGTACAACGATTCCAATAACAACAAACGGAAGCACCCACGCTGTTGTGAAGAATCGCTGGGCAGCACCCACTGGCAGTCGTACAAAACGTAGCCAGGTAAGAGAGCCTGGGCCCAATTCGTCCAATTGCATTGGGCCTACTAACATGGTCGGGCCCGACGATGCATTGTTGGCGATAACTACGCGAACCTGGGAATTGTTTGCGCTCACGAATGGGATGGCCAGTTCATTAACTGGCTGATCCTGCACCCCCTCGACGAGGTCGATCATCATCGTCGCTATCACCTTGTTATTAGCCGCTCCTAGGACCTTCACTGCAGCACGGCCACTTTCCAGTTTGAAAGGAAGCTTCAGAACATAGTCGTGAAACGAGTTGACGTTGATCGATGACGTCGTGAGTTGGCTACCGTAGTTTGCTAAGTCAGCATCAATTCTCAGCCACTGGTTGTCGACAACGGTAAACGTTGCTTTCGGCGATCGTTCACTTGCAGCACTAGTTATCTCACCCGGTTGTTGTCCCCAGATTGACCGGACTAATGAGTCATCGAGTTTGTGCGATACAGGCGACTCAGGTTGTAGAACTGGAACCGGATCAAGTCGAGTTGAGGCGATAGCGCGTTGGCCCATTACTCCGGCAAACCAAACCGGATGTGATCGGATAACTGCAAAGCCCCGAGCTACCCGCATCCGATCGCGATCGATACCGTCTTCACCAAACAACAAGAGTGCATAGTCAGGTTTTCCGTACCACTGAGCTTCCTGACGCATGATTCCGAGGTCGGTGTTAGGAATGTTCAGCGTACCCTTCTCGTCGTAGTCGGAAATTCCTTCCAGTAAGGTTTGACCCGCGCCGAGCGATAAGGGAATAAACCGCCGGAAAACGATCGCGTTCTTTATCGTTATAGGCGCAATTATTAAGATCGCACCCGCTACGATTGCTGACCCGGCCGGTAATCGTTTCCCTTTCGGAAGAAAAAAAGGAGTCAATAAAGCGAGGAAGGGAGCCAAAAACAATGCGTTTGCTCGCAACCAGCACGATAGACCAATCAGTGCGCCGGCAATCAGAAACGCGACCAGGCCTCGTTTACTTCGTGTACGCACGATGAAATAGACCGCAAGCAGAATCGGAAGAACTATCAGTGAGTCCGGTAGCAGGAGTACTGAGAAGTAAGCAAACTGCGGCGATAGGACGGCCAGTGCTCCGGCGAGTACTGCCACTCCAATTTGAAACAATTCGCCAGCGATCAAAAACAGAACTACAACCGCGGCCGAGTCGCAAACAGTTTGAATGAACTGAATGGCAGTGTTTGAATCGCCAACTGTTTTGAATAGTGCCGCAAGGAGAATCGGATAACCGGGAGGGTGGCCAAGGTGGTTAACGTCACTAACAAAAGTCTTGAAATCACCACGCGCCAGTTGATGAGCAGAGTCTTTGTATCCTGAGGTCACATAAGTCTGGACCTTCCAGGCGTCGCGCTTGTTGTCTTGCCAGGTTAGCGTGCGAACCGCAAAGGCAAGAAAAAAAAGGGCGAGGCAAATGAAAAGGGTGTGTTTCCTCAAGGCACTACCTGCAGAAATTCGATCCGGAAGCCACGGTCCTTTAATTCACGCTTGGAATCATTCTTCGCATGCGCCGACAGCCAGGCCGAGCCTTCAGGTGTCGAAGCTAGTTGGTCGATCGCGGTCGTTTCAAGCCAGGCAGTCAAACCTTGAGCATAGATGTTCTTCAGTTCTTCTGAGTCGGGTGTTTGATTCGCTAACCTGGTCCAAGCAGTCTGCGGCGTGAAATAGCGAACCAGGCTCTTATCTGCATTATCTGCCGCATAGTAGATCGAAGTCCCCTCGGGCCATTCTTTACTCAATTCCAGCGCGAATCTCACCGGCGGAAATTTGTCCGGGTGATGATATGGATAAATTTGGAAGAGAAAGTTTGCGACTCCGACTGCTATCGTGAAAACTGCGAGCCGATAGGTTGGTGTATAAGTTACGAAATCGTATCTAGCCGACGCGAACAAACCTACTAAAAGAATTAGAGCGGGCAAGTAGAACAGTCGATAGAAGGTGTTTTGTGGAAGCCACACAAAAAGAAATGCCAAATAGATCAGCGTCCAGACCACGGCTAGCATGAGCAGGGGACGCCGCCGTGAGTTGTTCATTAATGCTCGAAATGATTTGGAGCCCGGCTTGTGAAAGTTTTTTACCACCAGGTACACGAAAGTACCGAACGCAACCACCAGTAACACCATTAGCACAACGATAGAGGGCCTAACGAGTCCCGTGATCAGCGAGAAGCGACCGCTGAGAAACAGTCGTGCATTCCCGCGCAAAGTGTAAAAGAGGTTGTCCCAGATGTTGAAAGTGAATGAGGCATCTGGTGAATAGTATGTAATCCATCGAGCAAAGGCGCGCAGTTCGAGTTTGTCTGTCGCAAGATAGAAGCAGCTGAAATATGCGGTCGTGGTCAAGAGAATAGTTGTTACTCCAAACTTCAACCCAGTCGAAAGTTTTGCCTTCGACTCAACCCTGGCTTCCTGAAAAAAAAGCCCAACCATGACAACTGGTCCAAACAGGATCGCGAGTTGGTGAAAGCACATGCTCAGGAAGAATAGGAACGCGACAAAGTAGGGTTGTGGTCTCTTGTCGGGCAGCACGAAATAGAACGACAGGAGTAGAAAGAGGACACTAATGATGTAGGCATCGGCGTCGGTCGAAAATTTCCACCATGTCGCCGACAACGCAAACAATAAAGTGAGAAACGTTGCCAGGTACAGAGACCGCAGCATTGCCTTGAGCGTTAGATACAAGACTACTGCCGCCATTGCGCTGACAATGTTGTTCAGTACCTGTAGTGCAGTGATGGCCCGAACATTAAAACCTACTGCCAGTAGAACGTTGTAAAAGTAGTATCCAAGAACGTTGTAGATGAGATGATTGGGGTGAATCAGATTTGTGCCAAGTTGTTTGGTGTCTTCTATAGTTTGGGCGAATGAGACGCCATCCCAGTAATAGTTTCGGGTTGGGAACGCGAGATAAAGTGCGAGCAGACCAAAGTAAAGCAACCAGGGGATTACGACCTCGTTTTGAGAAAACCAGGTAGCTATGCGACGAAATAGAGTCGTGGCGTTTGAGAGAAATGGGCTTGGCACGTTAATCAAGAGTTCGTGGGCTAATGTATCATTCAGGAATTGTACCCTGTGATTGGCTTCAAGCGTTTGGTGAGTAAAGTATAGAGGTCAAAGCCCAAAGTACAACCGCTCCTCTTTTGATGCTTACAAACCAATCAATCATCTGTTTTGGCGGCGAAGATTGGTGGTACCACCACCCGCATTCGAAGGCCCACCTAATGCGCAAGTTCGCGCGTGCGGGAAACAAAGTCATTTTTGTGAATTCGATCTCGATGGGCTTGCCAGGGTTGATGCACAAGGATTTGTTGCCGCGAATCAAACGCAAGCTTGGCAGTTATTCAAAACTTGCCAGGGAGACGGAAGACGGAATCACTGTGGTGTCGCCCGCCAGTTTGCCGTTCTTTGGCTCAGCGTCGGCGCGTAGTATTAATCGACAGGTAATTGGAACTCAGATTCGTAAGCTTGCGAGGAGTCGCGGCTTGAGTAAGCCAATCCTTTGGATCGCGATCCCAACTGCGGCCGAGATGATTGGATCGTTCGATGAATCTGCGGTGGTCTATCACGTTTCTGACAAGTACGACGCGAACACGATGGACCACGCTACCGATCCGGCGTTGATTCGCAAGCTTCACGAAAAGGCTATCGATAAAGCGGACCTCATTTTCTATTCAGGTCGAAAACTTTTTGACGAAGCGAAGAATGGATGTGAACGTTCTCACCTGCTGGAGCAGGGGGTCGACTATCAACACTGGAGCAAGATCGATACCCTTGCCGTCGCTCCGGAGATTGAGAAAATTCCACGCCCGCGTTTAGGTTATTTTGGCGCAATCGAGCCCTGGCTCGTGGACCAGGAGTTGATCAAGCGAGCGGCTCGCGAACGACCTGAGTGGCAATGGGTGTTCATTGGTAATCGTTCCCGCGGCGTGGACATCGAAAACTCGCCCAATACGCACTTTTTGCCGCCAGTGCCTTACCAGGAACTCCCGTCGTTTGCCGCTGGGTTCGACGTTTGCGTGCTGCCGTGGGAAACTGAGCAGGCTTTCACGAGTTACGGATCGGCAATCAAGGTTCGCGAATATCTTGCAACGGGAAAGCCCGTTGTCATTTCACCATTACCTGAATATGAATCGATGAGCGATGTATTGAGAATCGCCCGTTCACGTGATGAGTTTTTACGTTTGGTGGAAGATGCATTGAACGAGAAAGACGACTCGGCCGCGAAGAAACGTCAAGCTGCTGTCGCCTCGGGAACCTGGGATGCTCGTGCAGAATGGGTCAGCGGCTTAATAGAGAAGACGCTGCGTGACAAGGGTTGAGACTAGATAAAATTCTCTGTGCTATCTCTGTGTTCACTGTGTCTCTGTGGTGAACTGAATACTAAGGAAATGCTCACCACAGAGACACAGAGAACACAGAGATAACACCGAGAAGATTGAGTCAATGAAGCAAGTACTTCAAAACCGAAAGACTGGCCGGCCATTTGTTGCCGAAGTGCCATCGCCTGCTCTGCAGCGTGGCCGGGTTTTGGTGCGTAGCGTCGCATCGTTGATAAGTGCTGGCACCGAACGCATGGCAGTTGAATTGGTTAGTAAAGGATTAGTGAAAGAAGCGAGAGAGCGCCCGGATCTCGTTAAGGCTGTTGTCGCGAAAGTAAAAAGCGAAGGTCTGCTCAATACCTTTGCATCCGTTCGCGACAAGATGGCGGCCTCCACAGCGCTCGGTTACAGCGCCGCTGGCATCGTCACCGCCCTGGGCCAGGACGTTTCAGAATTCCAAATCGGTGATCGCGTTTCGTGTGCGGGACTTGGCTTCGCTTCGCACGCCGAAGTCCTGTCCGTTCCTAAAAACCTCTGCGTGCACTTGCCTGGAGACGTCAGTTTTGAAGCAGGAGCTTTTGGAACGTTGGGAGCCATAGCTCTGCAAGGAGTTCGACTTTCAGAACCCACACTCGGTGAGTCAGTCGTCGTGATTGGTCTCGGATTAGTCGGACAACTTACTGTGCAGTTATTGAAAGCAAACGGTTGCCGGGTCTTCGGACTGGACCTCGATCAGGAACGCGTAAAGCTGGCAGTCGAGTTAGGCGCAGATGCGGCATCTGTTTCCAACGACGACTCGGCTAAGGCGATTGAAGGTTGGACCCGCGGTCGTGGTGCTGATGCGGTGCTCGTCACTGCGGCGACTGATTCGAACCAACCGATCGAACTGGCAGCAAAGATTTCTCGTGTAAAGGGTCGTGTCGTGATTGTTGGAATGACAGGCATGGACATTCCTCGTCAACCGTTTTATATGCGCGAGCTGTCACTGACGATTTCGATGTCATACGGCCCGGGTCGTTACGATCCTGATTACGAAGAGCGTGGAAACGACTATCCGTTGCCATACGTGCGCTGGACAGAGAAGCGAAACATCGAAGCGTTTCTCGAGTTGATCAACGCCGGAAAGATGGACGTTGAACGACTCATCACTCATCGCTTTGCAGTTGATGACGCCGAGCGTGCCTATCAGCTGATTTCCGGCAATGTGGCTGAACCGTATTTGGGGGTTGTACTCAACTACGATCCAAAAGCAGAAGTTACCCAACGCGTGGCGCTTAACGGCGGGCCGCCAAAACGAGTGAGCGCAATTTCACTCGGTGTCATTGGAGCGGGTGGATATGTGCCGGCGATGTTGTTGCCACACTTCAAAACTGCGGGCGTAAACTTTCGATCCATTGCGACAGCCTCAGGCGTGTCGGCACACGATGTTGGTAAACGATTCGGTTTTGAATTTGCCGTTTCGACTGCTGCTGAGGTTCTCGACGACGATGTCAACTTAGTTGTAGTTGGTACACGGCATGACTTGCACGCGGAACTCGCTGTTAAAGCTCTGCGCCAGAACAAGTCAGTATTTGTCGAGAAACCACTGGCGTTGAACGATGAGGAACTTGACGACGTATTAGCTGCGGCCGAAGGCTCGTCCGGCAAGCTGATGGTTGGATTCAACCGTCGATTTGCTCCACTTGCACGTCAGGCAAGAGAATTCTTTGCCGGCCGGAATTCGCCCTTGTCAGTCCTTTATCGAGTTAACGCTGGACGTTTGCCGAAAGAACACTGGCTGCAGGATGAACAACAGGGCGGCGGGCGGATTATTGGAGAGGTTTGTCACTTCATCGATCTAATGACATTCGTGGTTGGTAGTCTTCCAGTCGCTGTCTTTGCGGAATCGGTAAGCGGTCGATCAGACAAGATCGTCGATGCTGATTCTGTTTTCATAACTTTGAAATTTGCAGATGGTTCGAATGGCAGCGTGGCCTACCTCGGTGAAGGTGACAAGACGTTGCCAAAAGAGCGAGTTGAAATATTTGGTAGCGGCAAGACTTTTGTGTTGGACGATTTTCGGCGTGCGAGTATGTACAAAGACGGTCGGGAAACACAGGTGACGTTGAAAGCGCAGGACAAAGGTCAGTTGGACCAGGTCCGAGCGGTTTGTGCGAGTGTCATTTCAGCTGGTCCTGCTCCGATCAGTTTGGAAGAGTTGGCTTCGACTACGAGAGCGACGTTCCGCGTGTTGCAGTCGTTGCGGGAAAGGCGCGTTGTTGATATTGAAATGTGATTTTCGATCTTTGTACTTAGTGCTTTGTACTTTGATCGGCGGTTGTCGAAGCGACGCTTGAAAGTAAATTGCCTGGTCCTAAACAAAGTACAAAGCTCAAAGCACAAAGTACCTTCTTCCCATGTGTGGCATCGCCGGCATCGTTAGTCTGGAACCTGATCGATACGTTGGCCCCGTGCTCGAACGTTTAGAGCATCGGGGCCGTGATGATCAGGGCTCGTGGATCTCGGAAGGTATTGATGATGCGGGTAGAAAAGCTTGTCTGCTTCATCGACGGCTTTCGATCATCGACACTTCTCCAGCCGGCCATGAGCCGATGTTGTCGCACGACGGTCGTTACGTCCTTACCTTCAACGGTGAGATTTACAATTACCGGGAGTTGCGTGAACAACTGAAGGGACTTGGTCATTCATTTCACACCGAGACTGATGCTGAAGTTTTGCTCTCCGCGTTTGCGGAATGGGGACGGGAATGCCTCCCGCGACTCAATGGCATGTTTGCGTTTGGCATCTGGGATAACCACGAACGAACGCTAACTCTTGCACGCGATCATGTAGGCATCAAACCACTTTACTACGCACACATTCCTTCACACGCAAATACTCCGGGCGCATTCATCTTTGCGTCAGAAGTCAAAGCGATCCTCGCGACGGGCCTGGTAAAAGCGGGACTTAATCCGGAGGCTTTGCACCAGTTTCTTACTTTCCTGTGGTCACCTGATCCCAACACATTGTTTAGTGGTATCAAAACAGTGCCGCCGGCGCACGTGCTCGAAATGCGAGGCAACGACGTCACTGTCAGTCAATGGTGGGATGTTTCCTTTAATGAGATTGACGAAGGACGAAGTGAACAGTGGTGGCGCGAACGAGTTCTGGAAACCCTGGATCGAGTTGTGCAGATGGAGATGGTTTCAGACGTTCCGCTTGGATCCTTTCTGTCAGGTGGAATCGACTCGTCGGGAATTGTGGCGATGATGGAACGTCACAGCAATGGACGTCCGATTAGTACGTATACCGTCGGCATTGAAAGCGAAGACCTTCGTTACGACATTATTCCGGACGATGTTCGTTGGGCGCGACGCGTAAATGAACAACTGCGCACCGACTATCACGAGATCATGTTGAAACCGTCGGTCGCCGAGTTGTTACCCAAGCTCGTCTATCACATGGAAGAGCCGCCAATAGATATGGCGATTCCGAGCTATCTCGTTTCAGCAGCTGCACGAGAAACCTTGACCGTGATGTTGTCAGGAATGGGTGGCGATGAAATCTTTGCGGGTTATCCACGTCAGGTGGCGATGAAGATTGCGTCGGCGTTTGATCCGGTTCCGAATCTCCTGCGTCGGCCTTTGATGAGAACCGTTGCTGAAACTTTGCCGGGTGGGCTGCCCGGAAGATTCACGGCGCCTTTGCGCAACGCAAAAAAGTTTGCCCGCAGCGCCGCGCTTGATTTCGAAGATCGCTACCTCGGCTACGGCACGTACTTCACCAACGAAATGAAGCATCGCCTGTACTCCGATGAGTGGCGATCAAAAACTGACGGTATCGATCCTTACGCGACTCACCGCGCATGTTTTGATCGAGTCGCGACAGCCGAGCCTCTAAATAGACTTTTGTATGTGGACCTCAAAACCTTCTTGCCTTGTTTGAATTTGATGACGACCGACAAGACCTCGATGGCGGCGAACCTGGAAGTGCGCGTGCCGTTTCTGAACCGCGAGATGATCGACATGGCGTCGCGTATGCCAGTTAATCTCAAGTTGCGTGGTTTGAAGCGAAAGTACATTTTGAAGCGCGCTTTAGAGTCGGTACTGCCGGCTGATGTTGTTTGGCGGAAGAAGGCAGGCTTTGGAGCACCGATTCGTTCATGGTTACGTGGGCCGCTTCGGCCTCTTATTGACGATTTGCTTTCGGAAGAAACGATCAAACGTCGCGGAATCTTTCAACCTCGGGAGGTGAAACGGGTGATTGATGCGAACTTCTCGGGTCGTGAGGATTACAACCTTCAGGTGTTTCAGCTACTAGGATTGGAGATGTGGATGCGCACGTTCCTGGATCAGTAGGCGGGCGTAGGTGTGGGAGAGTGCACTGCCCTACATATTTATTGGCCTCTGACGTCATTAGATCGTTGACAACAACGGCCAACGACGTTTAATCTCCAAGAGGCCCCAGT
>QHXL01000521.1 GCA_003222935.1 Acidobacteriota bacterium | reverse complement strand
CAGGGCCGAAAGGTTATTTATTTCTTTACTCTCGTTCATTTCAATATGGGGCACTCAACGGGTAGATCCAGTGTGAATGAACCGCGTTGTGTTCCTGGTTCAGTGTAGCGTAAGTCTGCTAATTGAACGAGAGTCTGAGTCGTACAGTCTTCACTCGACAATCGTGCTACCGGAAAGCGTGCGAATCCGAGAAAAGTTTGCGTTCGTCGATCCGAGGAAATCTCATTCAAGGCGGCCGCCAGTTTGTCGGACGGTTTCACGTAACGAATAGTTCTTGTCACTGGATTCGAAGAACCAAGTTGCAACTTGAACCGATAAGTTGCTCGATCCGTTTCGAAGACACAGTCCCAGCCAAGCGGATTAGCTAACGTGGGCATAGCCGCCAGACGAGAAATCTTTTCATTGGGACCGGTTAAAGCAGCTGCTTCTTCACGAGCTCGCGACAAGGCCATCGTGTGTGCGATGCCTAAGCAACACCAATAGATAACCACCATCGCTAGCGCGCTAAGAACGAGTCTTGGATTGGCGTATCCGCCGTTCTTCCTAACCCGAATTACTACGAGACCTACCAAGACGGCGAGCCAAATCGATCTCACGAGCCAGGGATTCGGCAAATTGCCACCTCTTGCACTCCCAACTATGAGCAGGCTTAGTGCAACTCCTACGATTAGCCAAACTACCCACTGTGCTTTTACACGGCTGGTCAGCAGAAAACATGCACTGCCCAGGATCAGCCAGATAAAGGGGTCAACGATGAAGACCAGGTCGCCGTAAAACCACTTGGGATCCCAGGGCAGCAGAAATCTAATACCGTAGTTGTTGGTCCAATCGAGCAGCGGGTGAGTCGCGCTTACCAGAAGCGAAGCAATGAGCAGACCTTTGAAATTTACGTGTTTTGGCCGACCTCGAATTTTGGAGAGTAAGAGGTCGCCGAGGTAAAAAAGAATCGGCAGAAGTATCGCAATCCCAAGCGTCCCGATAATGGCGTGAGTAATGCCACGATGGTGTTGGAGAAAACCCCAACGGTCGCTGAAGAGTAGAACGACGATATCTGCGTCAGGAGCGTTTGCAGCCAGCAGACAAACAGTGGTGGCTCCGGGTGATAGCTTTTCCAGCCCACTCTTTGCTGCCGCTAGTCCGACGAGAGAATGGGTCAGATTGTCCATTGTCGCCGGGAAACACGGTTCAATTAGCTTTCTAGAATAGAAGGTTCCGGAGGAAGTTGTGCGTAGCGAGCTGGATCTAGTTTCTGTAACTCGCTGGCTGCTTCACGAGCTGCGGAAGAACCCGGCAGAGGTTTGTCATCCTTGCCTTTTGCTTTTCGCGACGCGTCAACAAGATTGAAGAGAATGTCAGCAGCTTCTTTCTTTTTACCCTGCTTTTCATAGACCTTGGCTAAACGCAGATTGGCACTCTCAGGCGTCACGGTAAGCTGATTCAACTTAACGATATCGGCGTAGATCTGCGCTGCCTCGTCGAGTTTGCCGTCACTTTCCTTCGTCTGAGCTAGGGCAAACTTCGCAAGGGCCACAATTTCGGGGATGCCAGTCTTGCTGAGTTCGGTGAGTTCTGTAATTCCCTTGGCGCGATCTACAGACAGTCTATTGGTGGCGATGAAATACTGAGCCTCAGCCCGGTAAGGGTCACTATACTTTGCTGAGACTTTTTCAAACTCCTGGATCGCTCGGGTCGCGCGGTCTTGTTCGGTTCCAAAGGTAGGAGCGGTTGGATTAAGTGCTGGACCTGTGGAAACAGTCGCACTCGAAATCTCAATTGCACGACCTAATGCCTGGCGAGCTTCATCGTTCTTTCGATTGTTCCATCTGATAGCGAAAACGACAATTAAACCGAGCAACAACACTCCGCCCAAAGCGTAAAGAATTGTTTTGCCTCGACCTTCCAACGCACTGCCCAGCCGGTCGAGTAAACCCATTGTCGTATCTCTGAAACGGTCGTGTTGCAGCTCTCGAGCTCGCTTCTTGTTATAGTTTGCCACTTATATTCCTCTCGCAAGTGAATCTATAGAACATCGTTCTTTTAGGTGTATGATAAACGAAAACGTCACTCTAAGGGCGCGTATGAAATGTTGTCAAGCGAGCGTTATGACAGGGTTTTTGATTGGAGTAAGGCTCGGGCTTGGTCAATCAGAATGCGCTAAACACGGCATCAAATAGCTGATGAACTTTTTCTGGGAACAAATGGTGACTGCCTGGTGTCCAAGTATCTGCCTGTCCGGGAATGGGCATTTTTTGGAAGCTCAGATTCCCGCCCCAGGGGGTGATCAGTGAGCTACGGAGAGCCGATAGCCCTCCGAGGGCAAATGGAATTAGAGCAGGTTGCACCCGCGACCCAGGCCGATTCACGGCCCAGTGCGGAGGCACAGTTCATTGAAAGTTTACGACGTGGTGACACGGCGGCGTTCAATACGCTTGTGAATGAACGTTCCGGCGAGATCTTTGGTTTGCTCTACCGGTTGACTGAAAACCGTGAGGAAGCGCGAGACTTAACTCAGGAGACATTTCTACGGGCGTTTCAGAGCATCGCGAGCTTTAGAGGCGAGTCGGATCTGCGAACCTGGATTTACCGCATCGCCATCAATCAAGCGCGTAATCGCTGGCGCTGGTGGAAAAGAAGACGACGCGATTCCACAGTCTCGCTCGACTCCAGTGATGAATCAGGTCGACAGACACTCATCGCTACATTGAAATCAGATACGTCCCGCGATCCCGAGAAAGATACGTTAGCCCACGAGCGGGAACGGGCATTACGAAAGGCGCTCGGTGATCTGCGTCGAGTTTATCGGGAGACGGTAATACT
>QHXL01000146.1 GCA_003222935.1 Acidobacteriota bacterium | reverse complement strand
TATTTTGTAGGGGCCGATGCGCTCACCTTCTCGCTGGTCTCGAAAATCGTCGCCCTCATTACCGGTCTGAGTGGCGACCAATTGAGCTGGAGACACAAGGAACGCACCGGATTGATCATGAGCGGAGAGAAGACGCTCAACTTGGTTTCGCAATTCGTTGTCGCCGGCACAGGCTTGGGCTATATACGAAGCTCGTTCCGTGGGATCGAGATCCATGACTGCATGGAAGATGGTTTTTAGTTGTTGCCAGGTTTCGTTCATTTCTAAGTAGCGGGTATCCAGGGGCGGCCACGGAGTGCCGCCCCTACAATTAATACGCGCAGGCGACGGAGGGAATGGCGGATCAATCGCTGAGATACTGTCGTAGCCAGGCGCGTGCCATGGCCCACTCACGCTTAACCATGTCAACAGAAAGACCCAACACTTCAGCGGTCTCTTCAATAGTCAGTCCACCAAAAAAGCGAAGTTCTACGACTCGGCTTTGTTGTTGATCGATCTCGGCGAGTCGGACAAGAGCTTCGTCCAGTGGCAGGAGGATGGGATCAGGATCGAGCGAGACATTGGCCGCTTCGTCCAGTTCCAGGTTCTCGGCGGGACCGCCGCGCTTTAAGGCCTGGTGACGTCGCGCATTATCCACGAGTATGCGCCGCATCGCTTGTGCGGCAATCGCAAAAAAGTGGGCACGATTCTGCCAGTGCGTGTCTCTTTGGTCGATTAGTTTTAAGTAGGCTTCGTGAACCAGTGCTGTAGTTTGGAGTGTGTGGCCAGGGCGTTCGCGATAGAGACAGCGATGTGCCATCTGGCGTAACTCAGCATAGATGAGGGGCACTAGTTTCTCGAGTGCCTGCTGATTGCCCCCGCCCCAGTCCTGCAATAACCCAGATACTTCGTCAGATGAGGTTTCCATAGTTCACTCTGGCCGTCAGGTTCTGCCACGACTCCGCCAATTCTTACACCGCTTGCGCGTAAATAGATAGGGGAACTCGTTCTAACGAAATTTGTCCATTAAGCCATAGAGGGAAGCATGAAGAGACCAAACCTAATTCGCTGTTTTCTCGTTGCTCAGATTATTTGTCTGTTCACCATTACCATCGCGTCTGGTCAAACGGAAACGTTAGGGCTTGTGCGTTACAAACCGCCCCAGGACTGGGTGAAAACATCGAAGGAGAATGTCGTTGTGTTCAGTAAGCAGAATGAGGCGACCGGAGCTTACTGCTTTATCACGCTATACGGCGCCACACCCGGTAGCGGCGATGCGCAAAGCGACTTCAACCACGAGTGGAGTCAACTGGTTGTCAAACCATTCAAAGCAGACCCTAAGCCCAAAACTGAAACTGAATCAGCCGCAGGTTGGATCGGCATTTCGGGAGGCGCGGGAATCGAAGTTCAGGGAGCAAGAGCGGCTGCGTTTCTGACGGTGTTAAGCCGCGGGAAAACTGTAATCAGCATTTTGGGAATTGCAAACGACGAAACTTATTTGTCCCAGCTGGTTGCTTTCGTGAGCAGCATCGAACCAATCGATTCCCTGGCGAAAGTAAATGAGCCGGCAGCAGTCTCTCCAACCGGCGCGATGCACGTCGCTGCACTCGTTCGAGAATTTGAGACTAATGAGGTTCGCGCCAATCAGACATACATAGGCAAACGCATGAGAGTTTTTGGCACTGTAAACACCGTCGAACTCGATCGCGCAGGAAACATTGTCTTGACCTTCAAATCGTCGGTATCAACTTACATGATGGCACATTGTTACTTGAACAGTTCTCAGAGTGCGAAAGTGAGCCGGTTTAATGCGGGGGAAGAGGTAACTGTCGATGGCACAGTCAAAGGCCTGGGCGATGGCTTCGCAAACTCAAAAGGTTTCCTGGTTTTGAAAGACTGCACAGTACCGGAGTAAATAAGAAATGTCCGATATGCTTCAGCTTGTCGTGACTCTGATTACAGCTGAGATGGCACTAAATCAAGTCACGACAAGCTAAAGCATATCGGACATTCCTAAACCCGCATCCGCCAAATTTCTCACCACCTGCGCGTAGATCAATAGCAGTAGTTTTTAGTTGAGCGTGAGGTGCAACCATGAACGATCAAATCAAACAGTCGAATCAAACGAAGTCGCATTGGGACATTCGCATCACTTTGGTACTAGCTATCCTGGTATTTGCAGCGCCCGTCCTGGCAGCAAGCTTTTCACAAAAGCAAAAGATTACGAGTACGCCAAGAGGTGTCGGCGCCCAGTTCGGTTACGCGATCGCCATTGACGGAAACACAATGGTGGTTGGCGCTCGCTTCGATTCGACCACCGCTTCCCAGGCAGGCGCAGCGTTTGTTTACGTCCTCAATGCAGGCACGTGGACTCAACAGGCACAGTTGCTCGCGAACGACGGTGCTGCGTCGGACAAGTTCGGCCAATCGGTTGCGATAAGTAGTGACACGATCGTTATAGGCGCCTATCAAGCGAATGCTGGTTTCAACAACAACGGTGCGGCGTACGTTTTTGTCCGAAACGGTACAACCTGGACTCAACAGCAAAAGTTAACCGCAAGCGACTCGACTGCTGACGACGAATTTGGAAACGCAGTGGCGATTAAGGGCGATAGTATTGTCGTTGGTTCTCACTTCGCTGACTTGCCGGGCAATGCGTCGGCGGGCTCAGCCTACCTCTATCGTCGAACTGGAAGCGTTTGGACCGAAACGCAAAAGTTAACACCAGCTGGTGGCGTGATACTCGGAGATCTTTTTGGCGACTCCCTCGCCATAAGCGGCGACAAACTCGTCGTCGGTTCTCCCGGCGCCGACATTCCACAGACGGCAGCGGGCGCAGTCTATGTTTATGTCGAGATCGGCGGTGGTCTATATAGCCTTCAACAGAAGCTAGCTATCCTTGATGGAACCAACGGCGACAATTTTGGTGGCGCAGTTGCAATTGAAGGTAACACTCTCGTGGGTGGAGCGCGCGAGGATACTCCCGTCGCAGGAAAGTCACAGGCCGGAGCAGCATACGTTTTCCAATTCGACGGTTCGATTTGGAATCTTGAACAAAAACTCGTTGCCTCGGACGGCGCGGCAATCGATCGTTTCGGTTGGTCTGTAGCAATCGGTCGTGGAGTAGTCGCAATTGGGGCTCGCGAAGATGACACGGCAGTTGGACCAGACGCTGGCTCGGCTTACACCTTCCAAAAAGTTTCGTCCGCCTGGACTGAACAACAGAAACTCACGCCCAGCGATCCATTCAACGGCGACCGTTTTGGAGGAAGCCTGGCCTTCGGCTCAGGCCGACTTGCCGTGGGTGCCTCGGAAAAGAATCTAACTTCGCCAAATGGACAAGGTGCTGTTTACTTCTTCACTTCACCTAGACTGACCTTCCCAGATTTTGACGGGGACAAAAAGGCCGACGTCTCGATCTTTAACCCGGTCAATGGATTATGGTCCGTACGCGAGAGCTCGAGCGGCGCTCGGGCACGCCAATTTGGAGCAGCCGGTGATTTGCAAGCGCCCGCCGACTACGACGGCGATGGTAAGACTGATCTTTCAGTTTTCAGACGCGGTCCCATCGGCTTGTGGTTCATCCAGTTCAGCTCAAACTCTAATCTTTCCGGTGTGGATCTGGGCATGACTGGAGATTTACCTGTACCTGGAGACTTCGACGGTGACGAAAAATCGGATCGTTGCGTATTCCGTCCTTCAACGGGTGAATGGATCAGAATCAACAGTTCGAATGGCCAAACGGTCACTCTGGTAATGGGAACGGTAGGAGATATTCCTTTAATCGGTGACTTTGATGGCGATGGTAAGTCAGACGCGTCTTACTGGCGTTCGTCGACAGCTAGTTTTGGCATCTTGTTAAGCTCAACCGGCGCCACTTCATCTATTAACTTCGGCACAAGTGATGACATTCCTGCGCCAGCCGACTACGACGACGATGGTGTAACCGATCTTGCCGTCTACAGCCCAAGCAGCGGAATCTGGTCCATTCAAATGAGTACTGTGGGGCTACAGTTCGTACAGTTTGGTTTACCCGGCGACATGCCAACTCCCGCGGACTACGACGGTGATGGGAGAGCGGATGTGGCCATTTTCCGTAGCTCACCAGGAACGTGGTTTCTTTCAAGAACCAGCGGAGCATCTACCTCTGAAGTGTTTGGAACCGCCTTTGATGAACCAGTACCGCTCTTTTTTGTTCGCCAATCATTACCACCTAACAACCTGCAGTTCAGCGCTGCGAACTACATCGTGATGGAAGACCCAACTGCAGTTGAGATCATTGTGACCAGAAGTGGCGATCTCAATCGAATCGTGGCAGTCAACTACGCCACCAGCGACGGCACTGCAAAGCAGGCAACAGACTATTCCGTAGCTGTAGGAACCTTGATTTTTGGAGTGGGAGAGTCAGTAAAGACATTCAGAGTATCAATTACCGAGGATGCAGTCGTGGAAGGGACTGAGACAGCAACTCTGACACTTAGTAATCCTTCAGGTGGTGCGATAGTGGGAAGTCTCGGCGTTGCGACACTAACTATTCTTGACGACGCGACGGAACAGTCGGTCAATCCGTATGACGTTGCAGGTATCTATGTGGACGAGCACTATTTTGATTTTCTCAATCGCGAGGCTGATCCTAGTGGCCATGCGTTTTGGACGAACGAGATTACCGGCTGCGGTAGTGATGTCCACTGCACTGATGTGAAACGGATCAACGTCTCCGCCGCCTACTTTCTCTCGATTGAGTTCCAGGAGACTGGCTATCTTGTTTACCGCTTCTATAACGCGGCGTTGAACCGCCCAAATGGTTTGGTGCGTTACCTCGAGTTCTTAAAAGACACGCAAAGCATCGGTCGTGGAGTTGTGGTGGGAGTTACGGGGTGGGAAGCCAAGTTGGATGCAAACAAAACTGCCTTCGCTAATGAGTTTGTCGAGCGACCGGAATTCATTGCCTTGTATCCGGTAACACAAACCCCGGCCGAGTTTGTAGATGCACTTTATGCGCACGCCGGCATTGTTCCAACGCCGTCAGAGCGACAAGCGTCGATCGATGAGTTCAATAACTTCAACGGCGCACGAGGGCGTGTACTTCGTCGTCTTGGTGAAAACCAAACGTTGGCCCAACGGGAGTTCAATCGAGCGTTCGTTTTGATGCAGTACTTTGGTTACTTGAGACGTAACCCGGACGACGCCCCTGACAATGACTTATCCGGTTATAACTTTTGGCTGAATAAACTTAACCAGTTCCACGGAAATTTTGTGAATGCTGAAATGGTTAAGGCGTTTATTTTGTCGGCGGAGTATCGACGACGGTTTGCGAACTGAGAATAGCTGGCAGATTAGTTCAAAAAGGTCGGGAAGGGAGAAAGCGGAATCAGCCGCAGATAAACGCAGAAAGACGCAGATCAGAAGTGTCAAAAACAGCTGACTCTTTTTATCCGATCTGCGTCTTTCTGCGTTTATCTGCGGCTGATTCCCCTGTTTGACAAGCACCGGTTCGAAAGCTAACCTCAAAATCGATTCGAGGACGTAAGTGTTTGAGCGGTCCGAGGATCCTTATTGAACGCGTATGTTTGGAATTAGAAGACGCAAGCCACCTCCGTTTGGCGGCGTACACATCGACGACGACAAAGACATTCAGGTTCAGAGACCTGACGACTCGTCGCGTGATGATCTTTGGTCAGAAGCGCGTTTGTTACTTCGCGACCTGGTTTTCGCTCTTATGATCGCGGCGTTGGTTGTCGTTTTTATCGTTCAACCAGTGAAAGTGGAAGGAACCTCCATGTTGCCGCGACTGCACGACGGTGAACGAATCTTCGTCAACAAGCTGATTTATTACGACGACTATCGTTGGGCGCCCAAATTGGATCGTGGAGACATAATCGTCTTCTGGTTTCCCGATGACCCCTCGAAGAGCTATATCAAGCGAGTGATCGGTTTACCGGGAGATACAGTGGAGATTCACGAAGGAACGGTTCGAGTTAATGGTCGCGATCTCTCTGAAACCTATTTGGATCAGCGACTCAACTTGTCACATAAGAGTTCTCCCCCCACCTACATCAGGCCAAATTACTATTTTGTAATGGGCGACAATCGCGATAATTCCAGCGATTCGCGAATGTGGGGGCTGGTTCCAAAGAAGTACATTTACGGGAAGGCTCTGTTTCGCTATTGGCCGTTGGCAGCAGCAAGCGTGATTCATCACGAAAACATCGCTCCTCCTGTGCCGCCGCCAACCGGCGATGCTACTGATGGAGACTTTCCCCCTAATGACTCACCCCGGTAGTTTCGAGTTATTCTGTCTTCTATGATTGGCTGGTTAGCTCTGGTATTGATGATCTTCTACGCGCCTCTGCGCGGAATGCGCGAGGCTCGCGATCGTGGATCATTGTTGCCAATTGCGGTCATCGCGTTCTTCAGTCAACTCGCCTACAGCTTCATAACATCGAGGTTCTCCGGAATCTACACGTGGGGTACGACTGGTGGAATTTGGCGAGAAAGTTTTCAAGACCTGCGTTTCATCGTCCTCATCGCCGTAATTGTCGTTCCGATCCTTTTGCTAATCCTCAATGTATTTGATCGCCGCGGTAGCTTTCGCGTGGTGCTGAGCCAGGAGTACGCACCGTTTGCAGCCACAATTCTTTATGTGATTACTGCCGCAAACTTAGCGGCCATTGTTGCGGCGACATTCCTACACTACACGGGTATTCAGGCGGCACAGGTCGCCAGCATGGTCCAACAAACGGATCAAATGCGCACGCTGTTTCCGACCACACCGGAGGTGGCAGCCGCACTAAAGAATCCTGTTATCGTTTCGCAAACGCTTTTCTTAACAGTAAAGCTTGCCTTTCTCTCCATCGGAATTGTGTTTGGCGTCAGGGAAACTTTTCGACTTTCGGCTATACGCGCATTCGGGATCGCCTTCTTAGGGGGCATAGCATCGTTCTTTGTGGCGCCGATTGCCGAGCACCTGTTTTCCGGAATCTTTGGATCGCCTTTCTTACTGTTCTTTGCCTTCATGCTTCTGCGTGGTTACTTCGGCGAAATCATGGGGGGACAGCGTGCGAGGGCCGCGTTCAAACAGAATCTCGAGTCGGCCACCCTCAATCCAGCTGACGCTTCGGCTCATTACAATCTTGGATTGATTCATCAGAATCGTGGTGAACTCGATGCGGCACGCGAGCGGTTCGAGCGCGCGGTCCAGATTGATCCTGAAGAGATTGACGCGAGTTACCAACTCGGCCGAATAGCGCGTTCCCAGAAACGTTATGGGGACGCAATCCGACATTTCGAACAAGTGGTTACCCGAAACCAGGCGCACTCGCTCCACGAGATTTGGCGTGAAGTGGCGGCTACTTACATCGCGGCGGGTCAATACGACGACGCGCGTGGCGCTCTTGAGCAGTTCCTGGAACATAGGCCTTCGGATCCGGAGGGTTTGTACTTGATGGGTCGTGCTCACGCCGGCCTGGGCCATCGTCGTGAGGCTGCAAGCCTGATGCAGGAATGTATCGAAGCTGTGAAGACAGCGCCGGCTTACAAGTATCGAGCTAGCAAGCGCTGGATGAATGAGGCGGAGCAGTTTATTAAGAGTGGTCAGTAGTCCGTCGTCAGTAGTCAGTTGTAGTAGCTGATTTTTCCACGAGTCTCGATTATTTGCCCCTACAACGGACTACTGACTACTGACCATTCTTAAAATGACGTATGGAAATAGAAAATGAGCAATGACCGATAAATCTGTTTCCCTGTCTAAAACATATGCCCAGTAAAAAACCTGCACTCTTAGCTCTCGAGGACGGCCGAACTTTCAGGGGTCGCTCGTGGGCGGCCGATGGAGAAGTTTGTGGCGAGATGGTCTTCAACACTTCGATGACTGGCTATCAGGAAGTGGTAACGGACCCGTCATACGCCGGCCAAATCGTTTGTATGACTTATCCGCTCATCGGCAATTACGGCGTGAATGAGCTGGACTCCGAATCGTCGCGACCGTGGGTTGAAGGATTTGTCGTTCGTGAGGCCAGTAGACTGACATCAAACTGGGGCGCCGAAGAGAGTTTGGCCGATTATTTGAAGCGCTGTAATATCGTCGCACTCGAAGGTATAGACACTCGTGCGCTGGTACGTCACATACGCGACAAAGGGGCCATGCGGGCTTGCCTTTCTACGGTAGATACAGATGAGACGAGCGTGGTCCAGAAGGCTCTTCAATCACCACCGATGGCAAATCGCGAACTCGCGAGTGTGGTAACCACCAGGGAAGCTTACGACTTTGCCGCAGAAGGCACTGAACGCTTTCACGTTGTTTGTTACGACTATGGCGTCAAGAGGAATTCTTTACGTGAACTGGCACAACTGGGCGTCCGCACGACCGTCGTACCTTCGTCAACTTCAGCGGCAGACGTTCTTGCACTCAATCCGGATGGAATATTTTTGTCGAATGGACCAGGGGACCCGGCGTCGATGAATCGCGAGGTTGAAGAAATCAAGCGTCTCGTAGACGCCAAACTACCGCTATTCGGGATCTGCTTTGGTCATCAACTACTCGGACGAGCATTTGGTGGAAATACTTTCAAACTCGTATTTGGTCATCGAGGCGGGAACCAGCCGGTGAAAGAGCTTTCGGGCAAAGGGGTGGAGATCACTTCACACAACCACGGCTTTGCAGTAAGCGCCGACACTTTGCCGCCTGAAGTAGAAGTTACTCATATCAATCTCAACGACCAGTGTGTCGAGGGAATGAGACATCGAACGCTGCCGGTGATTTCCGTTCAATACCATCCAGAAGCAGCACCAGGTCCTCACGATGCTTCACATCATTTTCGAAGGTTTGTGGAGCTTATGGAAGGTAAGTCCTAGTTTTTAAGGTCCAAAGCATTATTGGTCTTTGGCATTTTTCAGATCTCATTTGACATTTTTCAGTTGTCAATTTTGATTAGATCAGAACATCAGTTGCATCGGGTTTTGAAAATTGCAATTGAAAAATGTCACATGAGATCTGGAAAATGATCAATGACCAATAAATCTTTCCCGACGGCCGCCCTTGACTGAACTACTCCGGCATCCGCAGCTCGCCGGTCGTCAAATCAGGACGATGTCGGGCCATCTCCTCTGGTGTTGTATCGACGTCCGGATGTTCTGGTGAGTGAAAATGAGGATGTATTTGTGGCGAGTGTTCGGTTGTTGCTTCCTCGGTCAATGGTGCGGTAACCGGCGGAGTCGGTTCGAGAAGGTCTGCGAGTCCCTCACTACCTCGATGCTCCATCCAATGTCGATAACTCACCGTCAGAATAGCAACGACCGGAATCGCGAGGAATATTCCTGCGATACCACCAAGTTCAGCGCCTGACAAAATTGCGAAGATCACTGCCAATGGATGTAAGTGAATACCTTGTCCGATCAATCGCGGATAGGTGAAGTAGTCATGCACGATTCGCAGGACGCCGAGAAACAGCAGAACCAGGAACGCACTAAATGGACCTGCGTGTAGCAAGGCGAGAAGCGCTGCCGTGATGGCAATTACCAATGGTCCAACCAGCGGTACAAACTCAAACACGCCGGCTATCACGCCCATCACCAGTCCACCGGGTAATCCCAAAACCGTGAATCCAATTGCGCAGACGACACCGATTAATAAACAGGCGGTTAGTTGCGCGCGTGTGTATGCCGCCAGGGTACTGTTCAAGTCCTGAAAGAACTCGTCTCCACGCCAACGCCAACGACCCTTCGGGAGCATCTGCAGCGCGGACCTACGAAAACTCTCCGCATCTTTAAGTAAGAAAAAGCCAAGTATCGGAATCAACACCAACCAGGGAACAAAAGCCAGGTATGCCAGAGAGGCCGAAACTATTTCACTGCCTTTGGCGCTGATCTTCTCGATGACAACAGGCACCTGGTGATTGACGGCGTCGACGACCGGTCCTGGCATCCGTCGCGACCGAAAGTACTCATTTAGCGCTTGTGCCCTTTCACCGAGGGTTTTCCAATAACTCTTGGCTTGCGCTGTGAACTCGGGAAACTGATTGCTCAGGCTTGGAAGAATTACAAAAACCGCGAGAACGATAACGCCCAGGATAACCAGGTAGGAAAGAATAATCGCTATCGTTCTCGGGATGGCGATTGTTCGGCTGCCAATTGTCCTCGGTCGTCGAATGAAATCAACGAGCGGTGATACGAGGTAAGCAAAAAAGATCGATAAGACGAGTAGCAGAATTACGCCGGTCAGCTTTACTACCACCCACAGGACAACCGCGACGGCAAGAACGATAAAGATGAGACGGAGGACGACACGTGTGGGAGGGCCAGCCGCGTCGACAGCTGCACGAAGGCCGGGCGCTGCCGGTTCTTTGTTTTCTTGGTTGCTCAAGCTCGCTTATCGATGGGCTGTTACAGCCGCGAATGTAAACGTTCGATCATATCCTCGACTGCGCGCTGTTGAGCGCCAGTTAATTCGTGAAACTGGACACCGAACGTGTCAGGAGTTCCATGATGAACCACTTCGCCGCTCAGCGACAACGAGTCGTCAGAGTCCAGCATTAACAAACCTAGCTGATCACCCACCATCACATCGGGACACTTCGGAAGATTCCTGACGCGCACTCCACCAACGCTAATATCTCCCGGTTCGCCTATTCCGATCGACTCTTTCAAGGTTTCATCTTCAATCGCCAGCATCAACCTTCGCCTGTCTTGGGGCGGCACTTCATATTCATTGGGGGTTGTCATTGTACCAGGGCCTCAGTGTGTTAGGTCGTCATCATCCTCCGCGTCTTCGTCCGCCTCCGATTCTTCTACCGGTGGAGGTGGAGCAACTCGTGGAGCAGCGGGTTCCCAAACTAACCCTTTCCATTCATCTGTCTCGCCTACCAGCTGTAAAGCGGCTAACGGATGACCGGGGTTTCTTTCGATGCGTAGCACTTCGGCGATTACTTGCAGAAGTTCGCCATTTTCGCCCATTACTTCAAGGCGAACTGTACTACCAACATCGGGTAACTGTCGTGGTAAATGTACTAACGTGCCTTCTGGTCCAACATTCTCCGTCGTGCCTTCGGCAACGATGTGAGTACCGGTTGGTTCATCCCACTCGGCTTTGACTTCCAGGCTTGCTAGATAGCGTGGCCCAGAGCGATTTTCAAATTCCATGTGACGAGCCATTGGGGCACCTCCTCGTGATTTGGGTGGAACGTTAGGGCGTTGGGAATCATTTTCCAGATCCCATTTGACGGTCATCAGTTGTCATTTGGTTTGGTCAATGGTCTGCTGTTTAGCCCCGGGTCTACGTAATTCGAGTGACAACTGATGAATGTCAAATGAGATCTGGAAAATGATTGTTATATCTGAGATCGCAATCCACGAGCCCTTCGTTGGTCTATTCTTCATCACTCCGAAGCTTCTCCAGCACTGAGAAGTCTTCCAACGTCGTTACGTCGCCAGCAACCGATCCGCTTGTCGCAATTTCTCGCAACAGACGTCGCATTATTTTGCCTGAGCGGGTTTTTGGCAATGCGTCGCTGAATCTAATGTCATCTGGACGGGCCAGGGCCCCGATCTCTTTCGCGACGTGGTCGCGCAACTCCTGATTCAGTTTATCTGATGGTCGGTGCGTACCCTCGAGGGTCACAAACGCGACGATCGCCGAACCTTTCAAATCATGTGGGCGCGCTACTACTGCTGCTTCTGCGACAGAACTATGTGAGACCAATGCGCTTTCAATTTCGGCAGTACCCAAACGATGCCCACTTACGTTAATCACGTCGTCGATACGACCCATAATCCAGAAATAACCATCCTTGTCGCGACGCGCGCCATCACCTGCAAAGTAAATTCCATCGTCACGATAACGCTCGTCGTCGCCCCAGATTGTGCGCAACATCGACGGCCAGGGTCGTTTGATTACGAGATAACCTCCCTGATTTGCCGCGACCGACTTTCCGTCTCGAGTCAGAACGTCCATTTCGATGCCCGGAAAAGGCTTGGTGCCCGAACCTGGTTTTGTTGGTGTTGCGCCAGGCAACGGAGTGATCATGATCGCGCCGGTTTCGGTTTGCCACCAGGTATCGACGATTGGACAACGCCCCTTACCAATCAACTCTCGATACCACATCCACGCTTCCGGATTGATCGGTTCACCTACCGTGCCAAGGAGACGCAAACTCGAGAGGTCGTGTTTCAAAGGCCATTGTTCACCCCACTTGATAAAGGCGCGGATGGCTGTCGGCGCGGTGTAAAAGATATTCACGCGATGACGTTCGATGATCTCCCAGAATCGGTCAGGTTCAGGAAAATTCGGCGCCCCTTCATACATCAACGCAGTCGCACCGTTTGAGAGTGGTCCATAGACAACGTAACTATGACCAGTCACCCACCCGATAGCCGCAGTACACCAGTAAACGTCTTCGTCTTTGAGATCGAAGACCCACTTCGTGGTGAGATGCGTTTGCAGTAAATATCCAGCGGTCGTGTGCAGAATTCCTTTTGGTTTCCCAGTGGTGCCAGAGGTGTAGAGAATGAAAAGGGGATGTTCACTGTCCAACTCTTCGGCGGCGCACTTGGCGTCGACCGTTTCCATCAACTCTTGCCACCAGAAATCCCGACCAGGCTGCATGTGAATTGGCGAGCCTGTTCGTTTAACCACGATGCAAGCGTTTACTGAAGGAGTCTGTTTTAGAGCTTCATCGACAGCCGGTTTCAGCTTTACTTCATTGCCGCGTCGCCAACCGCCATCCGCGGTAACGACGACTTTGCAACTGGCATCATTGATTCGATCGATAAGCGCCGAGCTGGAAAAGCCGCCAAACACTACCGAATGTGTTGCACCAATGCGGGCACACGCCAGCATGGCAATCGCTAACTCCGGGATCAGCGGCATGTATAGCGCAACTCGATCGCCACGCTGGACATTGGCATGCTTCAGAACATTGGCGAACTTGCAGACCTCGGTATGAAGTTGTTGGTAGGTAAAGGTACGTGTGTCGCCCGGTTCGCCTTCCCAGATCAGTGCTGCCTTATTTCTGCGCCAGGTTGAAAGATGACGGTCAAGACAGTTGTAGGAGATGTTGATCTTCCCGCCGCCAAACCACTCTGCGTGTGGCGGGTTCCACTTCAACACGGAATCCCATTTCTTGAACCAGTGAAGTTCCTGTTCTGCGTGTCGACCCCAGAAGGTCTCCGGGTCGGCAGTGGCTTCTTCACGCAGACGCTCAAGCTCATCCATCGATTTGATGTGAGCGTTTTGCGAAAACTCAGGAGGCGGAGGGAAGACGCGCTCCTCGTGGAGCACTGAATCTATGTTGGTTGTGGAAGTTGACACGAGCCCTCGTTCAGTTTTGGCTAACCAAAATTCACGAACCTTGTTCGCGTGCCTGTGTAACACAGAACTGCTTG